>JABDAW010000037.1 GCA_013288905.1 Bacteroidota bacterium
TCTTGTTTCATTTCATTGAATAAAGGCAAAGCATCTTCAAAATTATCCGCTTTATTAATCATTGTATTATAGGTAACAATATCAGGTTGAATACCTTCTTGTTTCATTTCATTGAATAAAGGCAATGCATCGTTTAAATATTTTGTTTTATTAAGTAAAATGTTAAAAGTATAACTATCAGGCTTAATTTTTGCCTCTTTCATTTCTGTTAATGAAAAGAGAGCACTTTGCAAATCTTTAATCAAATAGATTTTCTTGTTCCAATTTATTAAAGAACGTCTATAGCCTAATTCTTTAAGTTTTTCATCAATTAGCTCTGCATCCTTTTCTTTACCAATTGAAGCAATATAAATACTTGCTTCATCAATTTTATTAATATCAGTTGGCGTTAATTTATCTTTTAATATCTCATCATTTATTTGATGTATAAACTTTTCAGTTTTACTTCTGTTTCCCAATTGATCGAATAGATAAACCAAAATTCCAGGCTTTATTGAATCAGCATCCTTAATTCCTACAATACTAAACATTGTATTAATATCAGGTTCAATTTTGTTCGCTTTCTTTCCTTTTATTCTTTTTTTTACATTAATTTTTTCTATCTCAAAGTCTCTCTGAATAATTGTATTAATAGCTTCATCAATAAGTATTTCATCAGGATTACAAAGAGTTGAAATCCTTGTTGCTCTTCTTACAGAATCACCAACAAAATCCGGTTGACCAAAAAAATCAATACTAACATCCCTTCCAAATGCAATTGCCAATTTCAATTTCCAAGGTTCATTAAATGTTAGCCCTGAAATTTTTGTAATATCATCATTGAACTTATGCATCAAGAGTTTAGCTAAAACTGTTAATTTGATTACATCATCAATATCTGAAACTGCTATAATCCATCCATCACCAGTAAACTTAATCACATAACTATTTGATGTATTTTTATTGATGTCTGGAATAAATATTTCATTAAAATAAGGAACAAGTACCTTAGCAAAAGAAGTAAAAAAGATGTCTCTTGAAAGAGAGGAAAGAGCTAATATCCTTTCAGTAGAATTTATTAAATCTATAACAAGGGTATAGACAGCTTTCGATTTGTATTCTTCTTCGTTATACATAAAAGTTTTTTTTGAAATTGGTTTCTAAAAATGATTCTGCAAAATTATGTATTATTTTTATAAGAATGTAATGGACTAGAAGATAAACTTTTAAACTTCCATTTATTTTTATCAAAGTAATTACCCAATTTTTCCCAAACCTCCCGTAAGAAAAATCCCCTCCGATTTCTCCTCCAAATCCCACCTCCAATCCTCCAAAATATATCTTTGGGAAAAACTCGAAAACGATTGGAAGTATTTTCCAAACGATTGGAAGTTTGTTGCAACCAATTGGAAGTTCGGAGCAACCAATTGGAAGTTCGGAGCAACCAATTGGAAGTTCGGAGCAAACGATTGGAAGTTTGGAGCAAACAATTGGAAGTTTGCAACAAACAATTGGAAGTTTGCAACAAACAATTGGAAGTTTGGAGCAAACGATTGGAAGTTTGGTGCAAACAAATGGAAGTTTGCAACAAACTTCCAATCGTTTACTAAATACTTCCAATCGTTTTTGAGTTATTTTGAATCTATCGGCTCCTGAAACAAAAATTTATAAACGCCGGACAGGGCATCTGGTAAGGCTTTCATGACATTTTGTTCGGCATATAGGAGATTCCTGCTGTTTTCTCCGTAATTTTTATAATGGCGACCATTTTTGCTATCATTTCAGGGGTAATATGACCATAATGTTTCTTGAATTGAACAACAAAATCCTTCATCGTACTGACCCCGAAAATCTCCATTCTTGCTTCAAGCATAGTGCGGATGGTTCGAGGATTTTTAAAGCCCAAAATTCCGGCAATAATTACGAATCCTTCATGATCTATTGTCGCCAGATAATATACGCACAACATTTCATTGCCAAGATTATAGATATTTTTGTACTCATGAATCTCCTTTTTAAACTCCTCGCTATCCTCCTCCATGATGACTAATTTATCTTTATCAGCTTTCGAAATCAGATACAGTTCCACAGGCTCAATTCCCTTGTCAGCAGAGAGAATCCAGGCGATAAGCTGTTCAGCTTTAGTAAGCGGAATCTGATTATCTTTGTCGCCGGTAATAGTTTCAAGAATGGTTTCTTTTACCTCGCCTCCATTGTCTGGAATTGCAATGTTATATGCTTTTGTAATCATGGTTTTTTATTTAGGATAGGGCTGTTGAACGCAGAATAACTTTTATCGTTACATTATCAGTAAAAGAACATCATGGTTTTGAAAGCCTTGAAGGACTTGAAGAATCAAGTATTGCCAATAATGTATCTTTGCAGCATGAAGAGAAGAAATCAGCAGGAAAAAAATAATTTATTATGAGACCTGTAAGTAAAGAAACCTATACAAGCGTGTTATCCTTTATGTATAACCTCAATAAAGAACAGATAGATGAAATCAGTGATAGAATGAGGATAAAACAACCTTCTATTGAAGATTATCTTGCAGGAAATATATTGGAAATAATCACCGAAAAAGAAACGCCGGCAATAAATTTTTTGTTTATATTTATTATTCGTTGTTATGATTATGAGTATGGCGAATTGAATTTAATTTCGGAAGATGCCACGTATGAACATTTTGATGAATTGAATCAATCTACCCAGAGAGAGTGTAAAAGATATTCATTGAGAAAAGTTACCCATTCATTGTCCAGGGATACAAATCAAAGAGAGCTGGTAGCATTTATTGATAATTTTTTGGAGGGCGATAATCGCTTTGGTTTTACTTTTGGTTCTGAAGATATTGTTTTAATAAGGTTGGTGATTTACTGTATTCTTCTTTTACTAAACAAGGAAGTTGAAAAAGGAAATCAGTCATCTTGAAACTAATAAACAATAATCTTATCCTATTTTGAAACCCTTGAATGACTTGATGTTTCGCACTGACAGGAATTAAAGTATCTTTGCAACGAAATAAAAAATAAGGAGATGTCATTACATTATACAATAAATGTTATGCAGGATTATGCTGCTGGATATGAAGGTAAATGTTTGAGTGATAAATATGAAGGTTGCACATCTAAATTGCTATGGGTATGTAAAGAGGGGCATCAATGGAAAGATACATATTTGAATCTTAAAGCCAATAGCAAGTGGTGCTACCAATGCAAGAGAAGTGAAGAATGGCAATCAAAACTTGATGAACTAAAAGCCTTTGCGACAGAGAAGGGAGGTAAATGTTTGACAGAAAAGTATATTAATGCAAAAACAAAATTAAAGTTTGAATGTTCCAAAGGACATCAGTGGTTGGCTTTACCGATTAATATGTATAAACATAGAGTATGGTGCTCACAATGCAGAGAACGAAAAATTCTTTCAAGAGAATACTTGAATAACCTTGCTTCAGAATATGGAGGAGAATATTTAACAAAAGGGAAAGTATATTCTGTAACAAGATTAGATTGGAAATGTAAAGAAGGTCATTTATGGAAGGCTTCTATTCATACCATAAGAAAAGGGGGTTGGTGTCCAGTTTGTGTAGAAAGAAAGAGAGGTCGTAAAGTCATTTATACTATTGAAAAACTCAAAAGCATCGCTTTAAATAAAGGAGGGAAATTATTATCAGATCAATATACAGATCGTAATTCTTATTTATTGTGGGAATGCAAATATGGGCATCAATGGAAAGCAAGAATAATAGGTATAGCTTTTGATAGATGCTGGTGCCCTCATTGTCCAAGATGGAATAAATTATCATTACAAAAAGTAATTGAAATGACAAAAGCGCATGGTGATAAATGTTTGTCCAAAGAATATAAAAATTGTTGGAGTCTAATGGAATTTGAATGCTCAAAAGGACATTTATATTCCAAATCTGTTAATAATATCAAAAGAGGACTTTGGTGTCCGGTTTGTGGAAAAGTAAATGCGCAAATAAAAAATTTAGGCACTAGGAAAAAAAATAAAGCTGCCCGGGAAAAGGATAAATTGATGAATGATAAATCTGAATTAAATTCTACAAAATAACAAACATCCATGAGACAGATTTCGGAGGAAACAATTTTAAGTATAGATTCTTTTATGGTTGTTCTTAGTAATGAACAGATAGTACCATTAGCAAACAGGATGAAAGAAAAACAACCACACTTGCAATTGTACTTTCTTTCTTTTATCAGTGAAATTTGTAATGCGAAAGAATTGGCTGTTCAAGAAATTATATTCATATATATAATTCGTGCTTATGAATATGAATATGGCGAAATCGCAGAGATACCGGAAGAAAAAACTAATGAGCTGAATGAAAGGATAATAAAATTTTTTCAAACGGAATTGAAAAGAAATTCGATAAATAAAGTTTATAAGGAAATAAGAAAGAATGCCAGACAAAGGGAATTAATAGACTTTTTAGAATCTCTTGCAGATGGCAAAAGATTTATTGAAACACCTTTTAGAAACGAACTAAAACCTCATGTTATGGCTGGCATATATTCGATACTTATATTATTGAATGATACCATAGAAGCGATAAATCAGGAATCATAAAATGATATTGAAAAATACTATCAAGGTTTTGAAAGCCTTGATTGGCTTGATGTTTCGCACTGACAGGAATTAAAGTATCTTTGCAACGAAATAAAAAATAAGGAGATGAACCCAATAACCAAAGAACAATTAGAACAAGCGGATGATTTTGTATTTCATTATACAGAGCAGCAATTAAAGGAGTGGCTGGAGGATTATCGGAAGCGGCAGTATAATGTTGGAACGCATATTATACGAGAAATGAATGCCTGGAAAAAGAATGAACAAAAAGACTTTTATTTAATGATAAGCGCTGTGATAATTTCCTGCTTTGAGAATTATGAAGGGGGCATATCATTGATCACTAAAGATGAGATAGAAAGGAGTGTAAAATCGTGGCGAAGAAGATTTGATAAATATGATGAACGTATATCAGGGTTTGATTGTATGGTATTGTTTGCTGAAGAAGAAAGCCAGCCCAAATTGCCTTTTTATATTGCTGATAAATTTTTGCACAGTGAATATTATCAGGAAGTATTTGATATGGATGAACGTGCAGGACTTATCAGTTCCGTTCTTTGTCTTTCATTTGTTATTAATGATAAAGTAAAAAAGTTCCTGCCGAAACAAAAAATATATTTTGATGACAGGGGTCATCCCTCGATTGGCAAAGCAATGAATGATGAGAAAAATGCATTGTATAAGGATGTTGAAGAAATCCAAAAAAGGATACTTGCAACTAATGCACCAATGATAAAACTGCAAGAGGACATCAATTCCATCCTTGATCCCTATGATGCTTATTTTGTGGGTGTTTCAAAACACAGTACAAAATTGATAAATCATCTTCGCCTATGGAGTAAATTAGAAGCTAAAATGCCTTTGGGAATGGATGATAAACAACATGCCGTTTTAAAAGAGATTACTATGCTTTCCGGTAAAATTGATGAGGATGCATCTAAGGCTATTCATGATTTATTGGAAACCAAAGAAAGCGTTTTTAGTTATGATAAAATTTTAAAGGATTGCATGGATTTTATTACCAAAACAATTCCTGATACAAAAAAGTGCATTGATGAAGTAGAACGTGTTGAAAACATTTATAAAGCAGACATGAAGAAATATGATAAATTGCATAAAGATTTACCTGTCCTGACTTCAGAACTTGAAAAGGCATCAAAACTCTTGAATGGTATTATGAATTAATAAATGCTTGAAAAATATAATCAAGGAAAAATTATTATTTTTGCAACCAATAATTTAATTTTTTCGACTTCAAACATTCTCAAATAATGAAAAATTCCATAAACACAGTCATCATAGCAATAACTATTTTGATTACTGCATTAATTATCTCCAACTCCTTTAAACACAGGCACAGTGAAGGCAATATTATTAATGTAACAGGCTTGGGAAAGAAGGATTTTATCTCCGACCTTATTGTTTGGAAAGGTTCCTTTACCAGAAAGAACATGGAATTGAAAGGAGCATACACCGAACTAAACAGCGACAGGGAGGTTATCAAAAGCTATTTGATTTCGAAAGGAGTTAATGAAAAAGAAATCGTATTTTCCTCAGTAGGCATTGAGAAAATGTTTGATGAAAAGATTGATAAAAATGAGACTAAAACAAAAGTCTTTACGGGTTATGAATTAACACAGACGGTTACCATAGAATCTTTGGAAATTGATAAGATAGAAAAAGTATCCCGCGAGATCACTGACCTGATTAATAAAGATGTTGAGTTATCTTCTCGCGAGCCTGAATATTTTTATTCGAAGCTGTCAGAATTAAAGATAGACATGATAGCATCTGCCACCCAAGACGGAAGACTTCGTGCAGAAAAGATCGCAACTAATGCCGGAGGGAAATTAGGCAAGTTAAGATTCGCCAATATGGGTGTCTTTCAGATCACTGCCCAGAATTCATCAGAGGATTTTTCATGGCAAGGCACCAACAATACCAACTCAAAAAATAAAACTGCAAGCATCACCATGAAGCTTCAGTTTCAGATTGAGTGATGATCCTTTAAAGAATCAGGAATTGAAAGGATATTATGGAGTAGTATCAAAAAATAATTGATACTTCAAAGTCAGTGAAAGATAATTTTACTTCACCGACAACAACTCCACATCATAGTATAAAATAGAATTATAAGGAATCTTTTTATCATCGCCCACCAAACCATATCCAAGATGTTTCGGCAATAAAAGATGAGCTTTGTCACCAGCCTTCATATAGGTAACACCTTCTTCTAAACCATGTGGGACAGGAGTTTTAGATAATTGAAAGATTTCAGGTTTATCAGCAGTAACTTTTGAAATCAAAGTTCCATCAATAAGATATAAGGAGTATGCCACCGTAGCAAAATCCTCTTTCTTCGGGAAGACATTGCCAGTGCCATGATAGTATATTTCATACCTCAAGCCAGTGCCTGTAGTATTCATATTCCAGTTTCGTTTCTTTGCAAAGGCATCTATCTCTGCTGATTCTATCTGCATTTCCTGGCGATTATTTTTTATCATCGCCTCTTTCATACTGTCGGAAGGAGGAGACATCAGGTCAGCGGCTCGAGGATTGGTCTTGCTGCTATTACAGGAGAACAGAAAAGCAAAGAACAAAATAACTGCCGATGATTTAATGAATAAAATAATTTGAAGCATGCTTAATTACTTGAGTAGTTCATCTCGATATTCGGGCAGAATGCTTACGAATAAATTAATTGCTTCTTCAATAGAAGTAAATGCTTTGCCGCCGGATGCATTTCGATGTCCGCCACCTTCAAAATATTTCTGCGCCATTTCCTTTACAGAGAAAGATCCTTTAGAACGAAGAGAAATCTTTATACACTTCGGTGTTTCATAAAAGAAGGCGGCGAGTTTAACATCTTTTATTGCAAGAGCAATATTAACAATGCCTTCTGTATCTCCGGTAGTACTTTCAAACTCTTCTAAATCTTCTTTGGAAAGGCTGATAAACGCTGTCTTGAATTGAGGAATCATCTGCAATTTATTATACATGCAGAAGCCCACCATCTTCATTCTGTCGAAAGAAAAATTGTCAAAGACATTCTCATGAATCTTATAGTTCTCGGCTCCTTTATCCATCAAGTCTGCAATGATTCTATGAGTATCGGCAGTCATTGTTTCGAATCGAAAGGAATTGGTATCCGTCATGATTCCGCAATAGATGCAATTGGCAATGTCTTTGTTTATAATATTACTGTCATCCATTGCAACAATAAATTGATAAACCAACTCGCAAGTGGCGCAGGACAAAGGATAGGAAAAGGTATAGTCACAAAAAGAGGCAGGATGAAGATGATGATCAATTAAAATCTTTTTCGCTTTAGAAGTAGTAATAACTTCCTCTAATGTCTCTGTTCTATTCGGTTGATTAAAGTCCAGACAAATAATAATATCAGCTTCTGAGAATAACTTTGCTGCTAATTCTTTATTCTTAGGATATTCAATTACTTTATCATTTCCAGGCAACCAAAAAAGAAATTCAGGGTAATCGGAAGGAGTGATAACAGTCGCATCATGTCCCTTTGCAATAAGATAATTATACATCGCCAATGAAGACCCCATAGCATCCCCATCGGGCTTAAAATGTGTTGTAATAATTATCTTTTTAGGATATTCAAATAACCTGATAACCGGAAGAATCTCTTCGTACTCAAATCTGTTTTTCTGTATCATAAATATTGTTTAACAAGTTTGCAAAAGTAACCTTTGAAAAGGAATTATGAAAGGCATATTCTTAAATAGTAGTATGAAACTATTATTTAAGAGATGAAGAAATATTTATAGCAATTTAGTGCCCATCACTTTAAGAACACAGCTTTTATTTATTTGTTTCTAATAATCTATTTTTGCCAAGATCAAAATGAATTCAAAAGGGATATTAAATCAACAGAATAAATCGTCGGGTATAATTAGAAATATGGATATGAAGAAAAATTTATTTATAGCATTAGAAGGTATTGATGGCAGTGGTAAAAGTACGCAAGCGAAGTTTTTAGCTGCCAATTTCGAGAAGGAAGGGCATAAAGTTTATCTTACCTGCGAGCCTACCGATGGTCCTATAGGCGCGATGATAAGAAGTATATTTAATCATAAAATGGAAGCTGATCACAGAGTTATTGCTGGATTGTTTGTTGCTGACAGATTGGAACATTTGTTAAATAAAACGCATGGTATCTTAAAGAAACTGGATGAGGGCTTTACCGTTATCTCTGACAGGTATTGTTTTTCGTCTTATGCATATCAAGGTGTGCACATGTCTTTAGATTGGGTTATTGAAGCAAATTCTTTGAGTGCCGAATTGTTGCGCCCTGACTTGAACATTTTTATTGATGTTGATCCTGAAATCAGCATGGTTCGTTTGAATAAAGGCAGAGATTCGATTGAACTATATGAGACTCTGGAGAATCTTAAAATTGTAAAGGATAAATATTTTGAAGCCTTTAAAAAATTAAATTCAAAGGAGAATATTTTTATTACTGATGGAAACTATTCTCCTGAAGTTATTGCTGCGAATATCTGGAAAGGTGTTTCACAATTGCTCTAAGACTTCCATTATCTTTACCATAGCCAGCGTATCAACTTTGCAATATGCAGCAAGATTGTCAAGGGCTTCCATAATCTTGAACAAGTCGGTTTCCGTCTGAAGACTTTCAAAGGTAATGCTTGCAGTATTACCATCTTTGATTTTTAGTTCCTCATATTTTAAATCAGGAGCCAAGGCTGGAAGGATAGCTTTCAAAGAATGTGAGCCTTGCATGATTTTGGAATAGTAATATTTCTTGGCGAAGGGAATGGCAAGATCTTTAATCCTTGAAATACGTTCCCTCAAAGCATCGCGATATTCAGGGAATTGCCTTGCGAGGTCTTTCATGATTTTCTTTTCAAAATCTTTATTGTACACTAAAATATCTCCCTTCTCTTTTGTATCATTCAACAATCTTTCAGCAAATACTTTCCTGGGATCTATTCCTGTTTCTGCAAGGAATTCTTTATGACTTAACTGCCCGCCCTTCGTATCTTTATAGTGAAGAGAATATTGAAAAGGAATATGTTCATAAGGATAGGAACCTTCATAAACCGGAACAGCAGGCATGAAGGATTCAAAGTCAAGAAAGTATAAAGGATAATGTAGCGTCTTGAGGAAATCGGAAATACCCTTTCTATCTATGATGACTTCATTCTTCTTAACAGCATCAATCTGAATCCTGAAGGATGGCGATATTTCCAAAGTATCAGGAATGTCAGTCATTCTTACTAATCCCTGGTGGTATAATTCAAACATCTTTCGTTTTGTCATTCCGCCGATTTCAAAGACAGAGTTATCAGGAATGCCTTTCCAGCAAGTTCCCATGAAATCACAAGAATAAGGGTGAAAGCATTGCTCTCCGATTTTGATTTCAGGAATATGATCCTGAGCTAATGTAGCTTTGGAAATCTGAATTTGTTCCTTTATAAAATTACTTTTCTTTTCTGCGAACTTCTTTACAGATTCACGGATAAACAATTGCCGCAGATCAATAGCTCCATGACGAATATAATCTCTGTTCACATAAACCATCTGGAAATCTTCAAGAGGCAAGCCGCTTCCTTTTATCACATAATATTGCAGGGCAGCATCCAGCAAATATGTTTCGCTGATGCTCAAAGAACTTTTTACTTCAAGGGCTTTCCAGCTACCGTTTTCTTTTACAAGAATATCTATTGCTACTAAAGTTTCTTCGAAAATAAAAGCTGCTTCATATATAATTTCTTTCCCCTCTGCAATTAATTCCTGCGTTCTCTTTGCAGATTCCTCATACTTGAAAATAGATTCGGGAGTAACATCTATGCCTCCCGGAAATAATTGTCTGGCAAGGATTCCGACAGTAGTGCCGCGATTAAAAACCGCCTGTTGCTGATAACTTACCGTATCTCTTTCCTTATAAAAGTTTTTATAAAGGTACAAGGATTTCTGGCATTGCACACCACGAACAAAAGATGATTTGGTAAGAAGATAATTAGCCAATGAAATTTTATTTAAAGCAGCAAGGTTACGGAAAAGATGAGAATAGGAATACTACTTCCCAAACTTATGCGTCTATCTTTGAATCAAGAGTTTTCCTTTTGCGAAGATTCCATCATCAGTAATCACTTCCCAGAAGTAGATGCCATTACTTAAAGGAATGGTGAATGTTTCTTTTCCTTGAAAATTACAAATACTATAAGAGTATAGATTTCTTCCGAGAACATCTTTAATTTCAAATTGAGAAGAAGGAATTGCGCGTTGAGAAGTTAGTTCAAATGTGCCATCATTAGGATTAGGATAAATACTCATACTATGATTGTAGCTGATTTCATTGATGCCTGCAAAAGAAAAACAAACGGTATCCGAAATACTTGTGCAGCCAAGAGAATCTGTTTCCATGACATAATAACAACCCGTGGATGGTCCGATAAATAATTCATTTGTGGCACCTGATATTAAAATAGAATCTTTGAACCATTGATTGCCCGTGACGAAGCTGGATATTAATGTATCGCCTGATTGTGTAATGATCGGCGGGATTGGCGGATTGAAGACGGTGATGGTAAGCGTTTGAGTGGAAGTGTCGGTAAATATTCCACAGGCAGTAGTATCATATATAATTAAAGTTACGGTATAGGTGCCGGATGTATCAAAAGTATGTGAAGGATTCACCAAAGTGCTGGTATTGCTATCCCCGAAATTCCAAAAATAATTTGTAGAACCAATGCTGGTATTCATAAAATGAACGGATAGCGGAGCACAGCCTGATAAAGTATCAAAAGTAAATGAACTTACTGAAACATGCGGATCATGTGGACAAGTGGAATCGGGAACAAACCTCCACATTGTATTGGGATGATCTGCATTGATGCCAGTCCAAATTATTACTCCTCCAAACAGCCAAAAACTATTTGTCAGCGGATCCGTCCAGCCTATGGAGCCCATCATTCCTGCCGGTTGATTTGTTGTTGCTGAAACTGTTTTGGTTCCATAGACAGCAGGCTGATTTTGTTGAAGGCTTCCACTCATCAATGTCCATTTATTATGGGCTACATCATAATCCCAAAGATCGTTATCATTTGAAATAGCATTCAAATCCCCACCTCCTCCATAGAATTGAAAGTGTTCCTGGTCACAACCCGTTTGATAGCATGCCCGATTCTCAAACCTTCCCGAAGGACAATTATAAATAGAAGAGATGCAAGGACCAAAACAGAAGCCATTATTATTCAAACTGTCGGTTCCGCTCATCCATGTCCAGATATTAGAAACAGGATTGTATCTCCATAAATCATTGTAAGCTCCGATCCCAATAGAATCAAAATCATAACCTCCCCAGAGCCAAAAATTCCCAAGATGATCTTTCCATTTTGAATAAATCATTCGAGAGGAGGGAATGTTATTTGAATCCGGCACGCCTATTGTTCCCCAATTCCCTGCGCCACCTATTGTATTTAGCCCACTGACCCAAGTCCATTGATTGGTGGCGATATTATATTTCCAAAGATCATTAAAGCACTTATTCCATGTTTGTCCGCCAAATATCCATAAGTTATTTGCGGCATCTGTCCAGGTAGCATTGGTTTCACATCTTGCGGGGGGATTATTTGATGTATCGGCAATACCTTTAGTTCCATAAACTCCCGTATATGAATTTGGTCCCTGAGGACCTTTTACCCAAGTCCATTCGTTGGTTGAGATATCATACATCCAAAGGTCGGCAAATATTCCTCCCCATCCATTATTCCATCCGCCAAAGAGCCACAGATTATTGTTGTTATCAACCCAGGTAGTAGTTCCATAAGCCCGCGCACCGGGAGAATTTGCCGGAGCAGGAATGCCTTGGGTCCCATAAGTCGGCATTGCCTGTGGAATACCGGGACCCTTAATCCAAGCCCATTGATTAATCGCGGGATCGAATTCCCAAAGATCAGAATATTGACCCGTGTCGGATGAATTTAAGCCGCCATACATCCAAAACTTCCCATTCAGGTCCGTCCAATTACAAGCTTCGTAAACACCAACCGGTGTATTTAGAGGAGCAAAGGATCCTTGAGTTCCCCAAACCGCCACAGTATTGGTATTGCTTCCATTCATCCATGTCCATTGCCCCGCCTGGCTAAAGACGTTAATCGTTAATAGAGTAATTGTAATTATTAAATAAATCTTTTTCATGCTTTACAGTTTATAGTTTTAATTCTGCAAATGTAATTCTTTTATTTGAAACAAAAAGCTCCCTTCGTTTCCGAAGAGAGCTTTTCTTGCTTAATGAAAATTCTAAAAATGTTCTTATGCCGTTGGTTCTTCTGCTTTTATTTCAGTTTTATCATCCCCTGCATCAAGCGTCGGTGGAGGGCTGGTCCAGGTCAAGGAAAACGGCTTGCTTGTATATAATAAGTTAGTTTTGAGCTTGTTATAATCATTTTTCCCAATAATATTCCCCATAATCCCTCGAATAGTAACTACATATTTCCATAATATGTAGTTCTGTTGACAGAGCATGAGAACATTCTTCCAGAACATGTAGTCCATCTGACAGGGCATGAGAACATTCTTCCAGAGCATGTAGTTCTTCAGGCAAAGCATGAGAACATTCTTCGAGAACATGTAGTTCTTCCGGCAGAGCGGGAGAACATTCTTTCAGAACATGTAGTTCATCCGGCAGAGCATGAGAACATTCTTCCAGCCAATGTGGTCCATATCCCGAAGATTAACAACCATTTTTGGGAATAGGATTTTATTGAATGGAAGATATATTTGAATAATAGGAAAGGAAATTCTTCTTTTAAATTCAGTAAGTTTGATACCATAGAAATTAATCTGAACTCCTGACTTCATGAACCTTGAAGTCGAAGCCTGTACAATTCTTCTGTAAGGAAAAAGTAAATTAATGATTACAGCATTCTGCATCTTCCGAGACCTGTGGTCGTCACAATACTGGATACTCTGCTGATGAGTAATGAAGGCTTCGGAGGCATGGCAGTTATAATTTGAATTAATAATTTCATCGGTGCTAATTAAAGAAAAGTTTGGGAGAGGAAGCATTATCTAAAAAAGATTCACACAAAGTTCGCAAAGAAATTCACAAAGGAAAAGAAGTTTTAAATCTCTTTTTCCTTTGTGAATTTCTTTGCGAACTTTGTGTGAATCCTTTTGATATTTATCTTTCCTCATTTACTTTAAGGAATTATTTTTGTAATTTTGCCAGGATGAAAAAAGTTATTGCGTTCCTATTAATAGGTATGGGGTTTTGGTCATGTATTAAAAAGGAACAACCACAAGGTCCCTGCTATATCTATGATAATTTTCCAGCAGATGATTATGCTTATTGTTTATATTCCAATCACGAAACTTTAGTCTTTAAAAGCAATACGGGTTTATATGATACAGCTATAGTTTCCCGGACTATGGATACCATGTTTACATCGTTTAATAATGGATGCTCAACTTTTTATATTAATTTATATGATACGATAGAACACTTTAAAAGAAGCACCACAGATACTTTTGTAATTCAAACAGCCTATAATTTGAATAGTCCAAATTTAAGTTACGATGTTATTTTTAGCTCATCATCACAATCACCTCCATATCATGAAGGCTTTTATGATTATCTCATTATTGATAGTTTGCAAAATAATGTTTTGATAAATAATATCAATTATAATAATGTAGATATCATTCAACTTGATACTACTTATTGGGCAAGCACTGGTATTAATGGTATTTGGAGAATCTATTATACCAAACAAAATGGAATATTAGAGTTTGATGTATTTCGGGGACTGTCATGGGTAAAGATTAACTAAATACTCAAATCTCTAAAAACCCTTCCGGCAAATCCACATTGATGATTTTCTTTTTTTGGTTGATAGAGCTTACTAATGGCTCTGTCAGAGGGATTAAGACTTCCTTGCTTTTATATTTTAATTGCAGAAGCAGTTGGGAAGGGAATTCAAGAATAGCATCCACAATACCTAATTCCCCATGCTCCTTATCCATAATCATGAAGCCAATTAAAGCCGCAATATCATCCTTCGGTTTCTTTGATTTCGGAATATCTTTGTTCTGAAGATAGACAGAATGCTTGCATAATTTCTTAGCCGCAGCTTCAGTATTAATATCCTCAAATAAAACATACATACAAGAACTATCGCCCCCCATCTTCTCAATGAAATGAGGAATCAACTGGTCATTAATCTCTACCAATAAAGTTTTAATATCTTCAATAATCAAAGCATCCTCAAACTCCTTATCAATAATGATAGTTACCTCGCCCTTATAACCATGAAGCTTCGCAATGAAGCCTATCTTGGTGCATTCGTCTTTATTCATAATTCTAAAAGGAGTTAAGGTCCTTATGGAAATGATCTATAAATATCTTTCCGATGCACTATCCTTGCAAATTCAATTGTGTTTCCCTTCATAAATATTCCTACTCTATAATCCCCAATTCTTATTCTAATGGCAGACTTGTATCCTTCCAATTTCTTCACATGGGGAAGGTCATGAAGGTTGTTGGCAAGTTCTGCTTTCTGAATAAGATGTTGCACCGATTTCAAAGCCGTTTTATCTTTAATCTTATCTAAATCCTTATTGAATTTATCAAGAAACGTAATCTCCATCAGGCTTTGAGCTTCTTCATGATTACCTCTTTACTAACCTTTTTAGTTCTGTCAACATCTTTCATCAGCAAGGACAAGCCTGCATCTTCAATTTCTTCTTCTGTCAAGGCTTTTGTTGCAACGCCTAATTTGTTTAACAAGGCTTCAACAAACTTCAGTTCCTCTTTACTCTTTGGTGATATAATTAATGACTTCATAATTTAATTTATTAGGGTGCAAAGATAGGAATCCTTTCGTTGTTTATAATCTTCATCATCGTTGTGTTGCAGCAGCCCGAAAAGGCTACTATCACACAACGATTAAAAAGGATTTGAGAAGGGTGGTGGCGGGGTATTACTTGAAGAAGAAAAAGGAATCTGAAATTTCTAAAAAGTAAAGAACATTAGTTCGCTTTCTGTTTTTGGCACAGGTAATTTCAACCCTTCTGCTTCCATTCCTTCCAAGTGAAATTGTATTGCTTCTGCAATATTCTTTTCGGCATTTTCCTTTGTTTTACCGGTGGCTACACAGCCTGGTAAATCTGGTACATAGCAGCTATAGCCGCTTCTTGTCTTTTCAAAAATCACTAAGTATTTCTTTAAGTTTTTCATTTTATTTGTGCTTGTTTTAATATACTGTTTACTGTTCCTTTGTCGAGGTCATCAGATAATTTATGTGCTGCAATCGTTACTAATCCTTTCTTGACTTTGTGTTTATATTGTTTGTGGCTTCCTTTTTGCCGATCCAAATACCATCCATCGTCTTCAATTATTTTTATTGCTTCCTTGACCTTCATTCAATTTATTTTATTATGGCTGCAAAGATAGGAAAATGAGTTGAGAATGGAGAGTTAAGAATGGGCGTGATGTCCATAGTCTATTCTCAAAAACAATTCGAATAATAATCTTCATCATCGTTGTGTTGCAGCAGCCCGAAAAGGCTACTATCACTCAACGATGAGAAAGGATTTGAGAAGGGTGGTGGTGGGGTACTACTTGAAGAAGAAAAAGGAATCAGGAATTCCAATCATTTAAAAAGATTTGCGATAAAGCATCCTATTCCAAATGCCGTAGTCCATAACCACCAATAAGATTTTATGACATTAATAAATAACAATCTTTCATTCAAATTCCTTATCGTTTTTTGATAATTAAGATTCTCATTATTGAGAGTTAAATTTTCCATTTGCAACTTCTTTAATTCAATATTTTCTTGTTCACTTTTTTTTGTTCTTTCTTTTTCTTCAGTAAAGCCTCCTTCTTCAATAAATTTCTTTCCAGATTCAGTAATATAATATAAGCCATTTCCAAATCCAACATATCCTTGTTTACAAAGTCCTTCCATTTCATTTGAGGCATAACGAATATCATTCTCTATAGACATTAAATCATATACAGACTTCCCATATAATAATTTTAAAATTTGATCTCTAATATCCATTATCAAGTATTATTAATATTTTCTTCTTTTAATACTTGCTGCACGTCTATCTGCTTCATCTTGTATCATTTTTACCCTTGCAAGAGAATCTTGAGTATAAGCTTCTCTTTCAGCTCTTGCAGCACCTTCAACAGCTATTACTGAATCCGCTTTAGCTTTTTCCATAGCAGCAATTTCTAATGGACTTAGACCTTTGTATAAGTGTATAAAATTTTTAAATATCCCTATATAATTTACTTTAATAGTTGAACGAATATTATCAAAATCTACTTTATCATCATCATCAATTTTATAAAAAATTTTATCATGTTCGTAAATTGAGAATATAATAAAATTCATAACACGCTTATCAATTTGATCTGTCGAAGATTTATGTTCAATTCCTTTCGGATAACCTATATAATTTTGGAAATCTTCTTTGCTTGGGTTAGTGATAATTAATATCAATAAAAATATTCCAATGCTTATTTGTATTTTCTTTTTTGTATTCAATGGGATATATGTATACGTTTAAATGCAATTTTTGTACCAAAAATTTTATAAAAAATTTCATCAATAGCTTTATTTTGGTCACCATATTGATTCTTCCTTCTTTCAAATGGATTAGCAATTGCTTTTGTCAATTCATCACCTTTTATACAAGTAAAAGATTTAACAACTGATGGTTTGAGTTGAATAAAAAATATTTCATTTCTTGTTTCAACAGTTTCAAATATTTCAACTAATATGCGAGCCGAACCACAAGAATCTGTAATTAAATAATCATAATTAATAATATTAATTTTTGTATTTTCCATCTTTATAATTCATTAATGCCCGCAACCTAATGGCGCAAGTCAGCGAGTGCAAAATTACCAAACAAATCTGTATTCCAACCCCCCATTCCCAAAAACTTCTCAAAATAGCTGCTATATATAAGGAGTGCCGATTACTTAATTCCCCTTCCAAAACCTTCTTTTTGCCTTTTTAGGCAATCGGACTGTGAGAATAAACTTTACCAAAGTCTGGAACTTTGGTAATTTGTGGCTTTGACAGTAAAAACATATTTCACCATCATATGGTGAAGTTTGGTGTTGTTATTCACTTTAATTTGGTATCATTAAATAATGATGATGATGACAGTAGTGCAAAAGAGGGTTAAAAAAATCAGGTAAAAAGATCGTTTAAGGATGTTTGATGTCGTAACAATATTGTTTGTAGTACGGACAATATTGTTTGTAGCACGGACAATATTGTTTGTAGCACGGACAATGTTGTTTGTAGCACGGACAATATTGTTTGTAGCACGGACAATGTTGTTTGTAGCACGGACAATGTTGTTTGTAGCACGGACAATGTTGTTTGTAGCACGGACAATATTGTTTGTAGCACGGACAATATTGTTTGTAGCACGGACAATATTGTTTGTAGCACGGACAATATTGTTTGTAGCACGGACAATATTGTCCGTGCTACATGTTCCCTTGTCCAAACTTTTTTGCTGTATATAATAGTGATGTAATAAGAAATAACAGATTCATATAATATTAATAACATGAATAATTTAATGAAAGGTAAGCAGATTCCTTTGATTACTGATTTAAACCTGCCGGCAGGAAAAGCCGACAGGAACGTGGATAGTTTAATAATCGAATTTAGATTTTATTTTCATCGTAGTGTGATAGACCCGCATTGGCGGGACTGCAACACGACGATGAGGAAGAATATCATTACAACATTCTCAATGAAAACTTTGTTTGATAACAGAAAGAAAAGAATTGAAGGTATGATTGTTGCAGGCAATGATTTCTTCGCCGAATAAATAATTATTGCCGCCTTTAAAATCAGCTACTTTACCACCCGCTTGCTGAACAATAAAAGCACCGGCAGCAACATCCCAGGGATTCAAACCATACTCATAAAAGACTTCAAACCTTCCGCAGGCAACATAAGCCAAGTCGGCAGCAGCAGAGCCAATGCGACGAAGCCCATGCGTATTCTTCATGCAATAATCAAAGACTTCCATATAGTTTTTCATCCTGTCGAATTTGATATTTGGAAAGCCGGTTGCAACCAAAGATTTATCCAACGATTCGACAGCAGAAACATGAATGATTTTGCCATTCAAGAAAGCATCAGTGCCTTCCCAGGAATAGAAACATTCATCAGCATTGATTTCATAAACGATTCCCAAAACAATCTTGCCATCATGCTGCAAAGCCACGCTGATACAGTAACATGGCAACCCATGAATGAAATTAGTAGTGCCATCCAAGGGATCAATTATCCAATTATAATCGTCAGAAAGTTTATTGATAGTCTTCTCTTCGGTAATGAATCCCGAAGAAGGAATCAGTTTTTGAAGTTCTTCAACTAATAGTTTCTCGGCGGTCTTATCAACATAAGAAACCAAGTCGTTCTTGCCTTTGTATTCTATGAAAGAGGAATTGAACTTGGTAGCTTCCATGCGAATGAAAGCCCCGACATTCTTAATGATTTCAATGGCTTGAGGACCTATGCTATCAAGATTCATTTACTAAATTAGATTTAGATTTAATGACTATGGATTTGTTTATACCAAGATAAAAAAATGGAATACGATTGAATCCATTTCAATTTCAATTGGTGTATTCAACCCAGCAGTAATTTAGATTTATATTTCCTGTTGAAATAAATAACCCCTGTTACTCCAAGTAGAAACATTATTGGAGATATGATTTGTGCCTGTGTTATTCCGATTCCGAAGATATGATATTGGGTATTAATTCGGATAGATTCAATGGCGAATCGCTCTATTCCATTCAGGATGAGATAGAAACAAAACATGACTCCGGGAGCTTTAATTTTCTTTCGGAATGACCAGAGAAGAAAGAATAAAAGAATACAGGTTATGGCTTCATATAAAGGAGTTGGGAAGACGGGCTCGGGTAATTGGAAACAATGATTGCCTTCGCAGCCAGGAATCGGAATGCCTTCTCCTATCACATTATGCGGATACTTATATGCCCAAAACCAATCAGGAAGAAAGCTCATCCAGCCCGGCTTAGGAGCAAGATTATTGATACCCCAATCGCCATCGCCAGCTACCTGGCAACCAATCCTTCCGACACCATAAGCAAGCATCAAAGAAGGGGCTGTAGCATCAACCATGTGGATAGGAGGGATGCCATTCTTGCGGGTATAATAAACGACTGCGAATGCCGCAATGATCAAGCCTCCATAGAAGGTCAAACCACTGAAGATATTGGCACCGGGGTTATGAAGGAAGTCAGAGAATTCAGAAGGATTCTCTAAGAAATCAAATATCTTGCTGCCAAGAAAACCAAAGATAGCAGCGACTATCGTTGCATTGCCGACTACCATGTATGGATGAATAATTTCTTCACCCTTCTTTGTGATTTTAGTGAAAGGTTTGAGGAGACCATCGGCTTCTTTCCTCTTTAATTCGATGGTGAGGCACCATGCAGCAAAGAGAAATGAACATGCCACCAATAAACCAAAGGATTGTATTAAGGTAAATGGAAAAGGCAATTGCCATCCTGTTAAGTCTCTAAAGAAATCGGCGAAGGTAGGGTACATGTATGGTTGTTTTTAGTAATAATTTTAAACAAATATCTCCATGGGAAGCTGGATAAGCATCTCTCCGTCGGCATCCATATCACAG
>JABDAW010000038.1 GCA_013288905.1 Bacteroidota bacterium
GAGTTGTAGAAAACTCCGTAGGAGTGAAATCATAATAGATAATATAATCTCTCATAACACTAAAACTCCGTAGGAGTGATATGATATGGAGAACTTTAATAAAGCTTTCAACATTAGTAATGTCAGATGCCGAACTCCTTGCCATTAAAGCATTCCAGCCACATCTCTTTCCTGAAGTTCTTGGTATGGGAATTCTTTTTCTATTATTAAAAGTGGAAAAACTAAGGTTAAAGGCAAAGAATCTAAGCACAGTTTCTAAGGAACAGTGCATTGTTTCTAAGGAACAGTGCATTGTTTCTAAGGAACAGTGCATTGTTTCCAAGGAACAGTGCATTGTTTCCAAGGAACAGTGCATTGTTTCCAAGGAACAGTGCATTGTTTCCAAGGAACAGTGCATAGTTTCCAAGGAACAGTGCATTGTTTCCAAGGAACAGTGCATAGTTTCAAAGGAACAGTGCATAGTTTCAAAGGAACTGTGTATGGTTTCAAAGGAACTGTGTATGGTTTCAAAGGAACTGTGCATGGTTTCAAAGGAACTGTGCATGGTTTCTAAGGAACTGTGTATGGTTTCCAAGGAACTGTGTATGGTTTCAAAGGAACTGTGTATGGTTCTTTGGAAACTATGCTTAGATTTTTGGAAACTATGCTTAGATTTTTGGAAAACATGCTTAGATAATTTGCTTTTAGATACTATATTCATGCTTCTATGCCTGGATGATTCTAAAGAAGGTATTCCATTATTATTTCATTGTATCAAATGTAAATTTATAAGTATATCGGTAGCAGGGCAATATAAGTAACCCTTTATTAGTTATGCCTTTAATAAAGGAATTAACACAAATTAATACATCGAAGAAATGATAAAAATAATACCATCTGTAATTTTACTTACTGATCCTGATAAAATTCTTCCCTGGAAGCGTTTTATGTTTATGGAACCATCCGAATTTAAGAATATTTATCCAAAGACATCACTTGAATTATGCGAAGATTTCATGAAAAGCACGGGAAAATTCAATTCAACGAATACAAAGAAAATGGTAATAGAAGCAGAAATCGTGAGCCTTGATGTATTGGCGGATAAAGAATTTAATACTGCGCATGGATATGTGATAATGACGAATTCATATCATTTGATATTTGATGAAATGATGCTGAATCATCTTAATCTTGATTTGGAATATGCCTTTGAGGAAATTCCGGGCATTCTAAAAAAATGTTTGACCACCTTACATAATACTGCTACCAGTATAAGGATAAAATATAATTTACCATTAACAGGAACACCAAATCAAAAATCTATTATGATGCAAAATTGCCATCGAGACGATTTCGATGGATGCTTTAAACCAAAGGTAAGGTATTTGCTAAAGAAATAAAGTGTCTTTGGAATGAATGGGAAAAGCTTTTCCTTATTTGTAAATTCATTTAAATGACTGTCGGCTTTTATACACCAAATTTCGTCTTGTCATTCCGACGAAGGAGGAATCCTATAGAAATATGGATAGGATTCCTCCTACGTCGGAATGACAAGCCCTCACAGTTATTATATTGTAATTGTATTCGTGGTGTATAGAAACCGACAGTCATTTTCATTTATATTTGGTTTAGATAATCTACGAACAAATCAAAATATATTAATGCCAATTGTATGTATGTACATATTGGCATTAAATTAATTTTTGCTATTTTGCCATCTTAATAATAATTATATAAATTTAATAAAATTAAAGACATGGAAAATTTAAGCAAAAAAATGATTGCTGACAACGGTATCAGCCCTGCGATGGAAGTTCGCTTTAAAGAAATTGCCACAGAGATAATGAATGAAAGAGAAGAGGCTAAAAGATCCTTTGTAGAAAATCTTGAACCTTTCAAGATGATGTTTCTTTTTGCAGTGGTCAAAGCAACAAAAAAGAAAGTCAGAAAAGTATTGCCGGAACATAACCTTAAACTAAAGGCATTGGTTGCAAGCCCTTTGAATGACTTCGTTGCCAACATTGGCTTTACTTATAAAGGACGTGGTAAATACTTTGAAAAAATGAGTATTATTTGGGCAGCTTTGTTAGAAAATACTGATTATCCTTCACTGCCTGTTTCCGAGACTTCCTGGAATACTGAAAAGGGATTATATGATGCTGCTAAACTTGCCAAGAACACATTAAGTGCCGATCAGCATTTTGCCAACCTTATCTATATGTCTAAACAAAACGGTGTTTATGTTGCTAATACTTGTGGCAATGATTTGGTAGTGTTTAACAGCAGCGGTTATACAGCGAATAAGACAACAAAAGCTCCGGTTAAGGAAATGGGAAAGGCTGTTATCAGAGACGCGAAAGACACCAAGAAATCGGGTGAAGTAAAGATTGAAATTGAAGAAATGCCAGGTGCTCAAAATTATGATTGTTATTATCAGGTAGTAGCTACTCCTCTTGGTCCTTTGGTTTTTAATTGTTCTAGTACTAAGATGAGACCTACGCTGAAAGCATTGCCACTTGTGCCGATTCTTATAAGTACTCGCGCCGTTGGTCCTTTGGGTCCCGGCGATATGAGCGATCCTAAACCTTATACTCCCAGGTAGAAGAAAAGGAGTTTAAATGTTGGAAAATTCAACATTAAGACACTAAGTACACTTAGAATTACCAAGCTTAATAGTGGCTCTATGTGTACTTAGTGTCTTAGTGTTGAATATTCATTGCCTAAGTTCCCTTAGATTCCCTTAGTGCGTCTTAGCGAACTTAGTGCCTTAATATTGCACTTTACTTTCCACATTAATATCCATTCTTCCCCTGAATGCTATCTTTGCGCCATGCAAGATACTATTTTAATCGTTGATTTCGGTTCGCAATATACACAGTTGATCGCCCGCAGGGTGCGGGAATTGAATGTCTATTGCGAGATTCATCCTTTCAATAAAATCCCTGTCATTACAGATGTTATAAAAGGGATTATTTTGTCTGGAAGCCCAGCCTCCGTGCGTGATGCCAATGCCCCCACTATCAGGACTGCTGGAATTATCGGTAAGTTGCCCATGCTTGGCGTTTGTTATGGAGCACAGTTGCTTGCCCAGCAAAATGGCGGGGATGTGAAGGCAAGTAATAACCGTGAATATGGTCGGTCTATCCTTAATGAAATATCTTTGGACAGTCCTTTGTTTAAAGGCATGACAAAAGGTTCGCAAGTCTGGATGAGTCATGCCGATACCATTGCTTCCATTCCTGATAACTTCGAACTGACCGGCAGCACCAATGATGTAAAGATTGCGTCCTTCAAGGTGAAAGATGCGGATACCTATGGAATACAGTTTCATCCTGAAGTGACCCATACGGCGGAGGGTAAGATCCTGCTGAAGAACTTTGTGGTGGACATCTGTAAATGTAAACAAGACTGGACTCCTGCTTCTTTTATCGAAAGCACCGTTGATTATCTTCGATTGATTCTTGGGCAAGA
Source organism: Bacteroidota bacterium (assembly GCA_013288905.1). Taxonomy (GTDB): domain Bacteria; phylum Bacteroidota; class Bacteroidia; order AKYH767-A; family JABDAW01; genus JABDAW01. Next base: position 3,451 of record JABDAW010000038.1, read on the forward strand.
TAAAGTAGTCCTTGGTTTGAGCGGCGGTGTGGATAGTACTGTTGCAGCCATGCTTCTTCACAAGGCTATTGGCAAAAATCTTTATTGTATCTTTGTTGATAATGGCTTGTTGAGGAAAGATGAATTCGAAACGGTACTTGATTCCTATAAACATCAGGGTCTGAATGTCGCGGGCATCAATGCCAAAGACCTTTTTCTTAATGCTTTGGAAGGAGTCTCTGATCCCGAGACCAAAAGGAAAATCATTGGCGGAAACTTCATAGATGTTTTCAATGAAGAAGCTCTTAAAATAGATGAAGTGAAGTGGCTGGGACAAGGCACCATCTATCCTGACGTCATAGAAAGTATCAGCGTGAACGGTCCCTCACAAACGATCAAGTCGCATCATAATGTGGGAGGTCTTCCCGAGAAGATGCACTTGAAAGTCATTGAACCCTTGAAGACTTTGTTTAAAGATGAAGTGAGAAAGGTGGGTGCGGAACTCGGCATAGATAGAAGCTTCCTGGATCGTCATCCTTTTCCCGGTCCTGGTTTGGCTATAAGAATTATCGGGGTTATTACGAAGGAAAGAGTTAGGATTCTTCAGGAGGCAGATGCTATTTTTATTAATGGATTGAAGGAACATAATTTATATAATAGTGTTTGGCAGGCAGGAGCCATATTCCTTCCTGTGCAAGCCGTCGGTGTGATGGGCGATGAAAGGACTTATGAGAATGTTATCTGCCTTCGCGCCGTCACCAGCACAGATGGAATGACTGCAGACTTCAGTCATTTGCCGCACGAGTTCCTTGCAAAGATGTCAAATGATATTATCAACAAAGTAAAGGGAATTAATCGCGTGGTTTATGATATAAGTTCCAAGCCTCCCGCTACTATCGAGTGGGAATAGAACTGCATTAAGGGTAGCATAATGAATAAGATTTTCTATTTCATTTTTCTTTTTCTGATTCTCATAATTGCTGGGAATTCCTTTGCGCAAGGGACTGCTCATAGTGACTCTGTAAAGGTTATTAATGGTAAAGAATATTATATTCATAAGGTTCAAAAAGGGGAGACTTTATCTGAGTTGGCAAAAGATTATCATACAACTATTAAAGAGATTACAGAAGCCAATCCTAAGCTGGGTAAGAACCTCAAAGCCGGTAAGAACATTGACATTCCTGTTAAAGGCAGGATTGAAAAGACTGTTGAAACAGCCAAAGATACTGTAAAGACAAAGCCCTCCAAGCCCACGAACTCCATCATGAATGTTGCATTGATTATGCACATTAATTTTCCGGTCATTAATGAAGGCGATACCACTCCCGACAAACCTGTTTTCTTTGATCAGAAGGAAAATGCAAATACCAATTCATCTCTTGAGTTCTACGAAGGTGTTTTGTCGGCTCTGGATAGTTTCAAGAACGTGGGTATTCACCTTCATGTCTATCCTTTTGCTGATGACAGCCTGGAATCAAGCGTTCTTTCTAATCCAGAAATGAAGAAGATGAACCTCATCATAGCTGATGTTTTTGCTCCCTACATAGAGAAGGTCGCAAGCTATGCTAAGGTGAATAAAATCCCTATGATTTATCCCTTCTCTAATGTTGCTTTGATAGAAGACAACCCTTATGCGGCAATACTTTCACCTTCCCTGAACACTCAGTATAAACAGATGGCGAAGTTCATATCTGATCATTATCGCTTTGATAATATTATCCTCCTTCATACACATTCCCCGAAGGAGAAGGAGATTGATTCCATCTATTCTGATGTTATAGAAAAGCCTTGGGCTAACAGCGGAAACAAACATACGGTAAAGAATATTAATATCAGCGAAAACGAACTTGATGCCATAAAGAAAAGTCTTGACACCACCGGCGAAAACATTATTATCGTCAATACGCAGGATGAAGCCCTGGCTGTGGATTTGATCAATAAACTTAATACTTTCAGGGCTGACTATGACATCACTTTAATAGGCATTCAGAGATGGGAAAACTATGAAACACTCGACATAGATTACCTTCAGAATTTAGACTTTCATTGGTTTACTACCACTTTTATTAATCAGGATGATTCTCTTGAAAAAGTTTTCTCTGACAACTTCTTTAATAAATATCATTACGAACCTACTATCTATTCCCTCAAGGGTTTTGATATCATGAAGTACTTCGGGAATGCGTTTCTTAAGTTTCATGAAATAAAATTCGATACTAAACTCGAGGATTATAAGATGAAAGGAATGAGCACTACCTTCGAATTCAAAAAGACGAATGAAGGGAATGGCTTAGAGAATCAGTACATCCACATCGTTAAGTACAATGACTTTCAGGTCAGGAAAGTCAACGAGTAGCTTATAAATCTTTTGATGGCTAAGAAGAAAACTTCCAAGGGAGCTTCACCAAAGTGGAAAAGGATTATTCTTGTTACATGCGGCGTAATGCTTGTCATTGGCGGGTTCCTGGCTTATATCTTCTATACCGATTTTCTTCAATCGAATACCAATCCTAATATCAAAAGGGATGTATATATCTTTATCAAGACCGGGAATACGTTGGTGGACGTTGAGAAGATGCTGAAGGAAAAAGATATTCTGTTGAGCGTCACAACCTTTGATTTTGCTGCTGGTGTGATGAATTACGCGAACAACATACATCCAGGGAGATACCTCTTGCGTCCTCATGCCAACAATAAGAATTTAATCAAGCTGCTGAAGTCCGGCGTGCAGGTTCCTTACAAACTTTCTTTCACCGGAATTCATAATAAGTATGATCTTGCAGGTAAGCTTTCTCAACAGATTGAAGCCGACAGCCTTTCGATTATTCATATCATTCAAAGTGATTCTTTCAGGACGAAATATAACCTTGACATTGATGATGTGCTTACCTTTTTTATCCCCGATACTACTCAATATCTTTTCACCACCAACACCAATGAAATCATGAATAGTTTCACGAAAAACTACAATGCATTCTGGAATGATGAAAACATTCACAAAGCCAAAGCCATCGGTCTGTCGAAGCCTCAGGTGTCTATCCTGGCAAGCATCGTGGAACGCGAGACTTACCGGGATGCTGAGAAGCCTTTGATTGCCGGTTTATACATGAATCGCCTGAAGAAAAAGAATATGAAACTGGAAGCTGATCCGACAGTGATATATGCCTTGGGCGACTTCACCAAGCAGCGGGTTTATAATGCCGATCTTGAAGTTAATTCGCCTTACAACACTTATAAATATGAGGGTTTGCCGCCAGGTCCCATCTGCATTCCCTCGCTTTCATCGCTTAACAGTGTTCTTAATTATGCACATCACGACTACCTTTATATGTGTGCAAAAGAGGATTTCTCCGGCTATCACAACTTCGCAAAGACGCTCGCCGAACATCATCAGAATTCCAAGAGATATACTGCCGAATTGAAACGGCGGAATATTCATTAGACCACTTCGATATTTCACGAATTAAAAATGGCTTAGAATATTAATTAACTATTGACACTAATTTCTTCTTGCGAAGTATTGATATGTTTAATGATACTTCACCAATACCTACCCGTAGCTTTTGACGAAGTACCAAATAAATATTCAATTTATACCTCATAGGAATTTTTAAAGTAGAATTCAATTTTCTTGGATATTTGAAGCTAACATGTTGATAATTAGCATTTAAAATCTTGATTTATGCAAAATAAATGGTAAAATATTTCATTTTAAAAAGGGTGAAATCGACATAAATCTGACCCCAATGGGCATAAACCTTACCCCAATAGCCATCAATTTTCCGTAAATTAGCATTCATCAAAGTATAATGCTTAACAACCAGGCAACAATGAACATCCATCAATATAAAATAGTTATCCCTCTAACAACAACGACTATTCTTCCCAAAATAATGATCACCAATCTAACGAAAATCCATCTTCATCTTTAGTAAATCCGTAACAATGACACCAAAAAAATTGAAATCTAAGAATTAAAAAGAAAACTAATACTCCTCAAAGAATTTAAAAGCTGCATCAACCTCAGAATTCCAATACTTAAAGTCATGCAAACCAGTATCAGAAATATGCAGAACAACTTTCAAATCAGGATTGACTTCCTGAAGCTTTTTATAAAATGTAATAGACTGTTGGGAAGGAACAACAGGGTCATTCAAACCATGCCCAAGATACAATGGAACTTGAAGCAAAGCAGCATCATGAAAAGGATTATCTATAGAAGTCCATATATCTTTATTTTCTTCATAAGTACCGTAAAAACCAGTCATCACAGCATCATAAGGGATTAATATATTATCGTAATCGCCCGATAAAGCAACCCCTGCTTTAAACAGTTTATCAGTTCTGATAGCAGTAAGCGCAACTCCCCTACCCCCGGTAGAAAGTCCTATAAGATAGTTTCTCTTTCCAGGCAATAGAATACCGTATTTAATCTGTAGATGTTTGATCATCGTATCCACCAACCAGGTGCCTGTAGGAGCAATAATCCAATCTTCTCTCGTCTGTGGAAAATACTTGGAAGAATACACACTTCGCCCCATTTCAGGCATGATTAAGCGATAACCCTTAGCTATTGCTTTAGTGCATAAATCTGTTTCATTGCACCAACGATCTCTTGTGAAGTTCCAGCCAGGCAATACTAATAAATCACCATTGATAGTTCTATCCGGAACAATAATATCAACAGGTATTTCATTGACTTTAATGGTTTGCAATCCAATTTCTAAAGATTCATATTTAGTAGAATCTTCTTCAATATTATTATTGCCAAACAAAGAATTGCCTTTGTTCTTTCTTTGATGACAACTAAAGAAAAGGAAGAAGGAAATTAGGAATAGGGAATAAAGTATATTGGAATGTTTTGAATTAAAGAAGTTCAAAATAACAGCTTAGAGGCTTTTCAATGCCTCTTTAATTAATTGTTCGATGGTAAGATTATCACCTTGCTTGCGGATTATTTGATCTATTACCTTCTCAGCATTACTCTTCACAAAACCAAGCGTTGTTAATGCACCAAGAGCTTCTTCTTTAGTTCTATTGAAGGAGAGATTTGTAGAGCTTGTCATCATACCTGTCGCCTTACCTAACTTATCTTTCAATTCAATGATAGCACGCAAAGCAGTCTTTGCACCAATACCTTTTATGTTCTGCAAAGCAGCGGCATTACCATTGATAATAGCTTGTTGAATTTCAGTTGGAGATAATGACGAAAGCATCATCCTGGCAGTATTAGTTCCAATACCGGAAACAGATATCAAATGCCGAAACAATTGCCTCTCCTCTTCATCAAAGAAACCATAAAGAGTATGAGCATCTTCCTTAATCGAAAGATGAGTATAAACCTTGCATCGTTCAGCATCAGCAATCTTCGAATAGGTGTATAAAGATATATTCACAATATACCCGACACCTCCACATTCTATAACAAGATGTGTAGGATTCTTACTGATTAATTTACCGTCTAAGTGATGTATCATTTACTTCTTTCTCGATTGAGCATCAATTACTGCAATGGTTATCATATTCACGATTTCTCTTACAGAGCTGCCTAATTGAAGGATATGTACAGGCTTCTTCATTCCCAATAAAACAGGACCTATGGCTTCAGCAGTTCCCATTTCCTGGAGAAGTTTATAAGCGATATTCCCTGAATCAAGATTAGGGAATATCAATGTATTAGCTCCTTCTTTTGCCAATTCACTGAAAGCAAAATTATCCTGGAGGAGTGTGGGATTCAAAGCAAAATTTGCTTGCATCTCGCCATCAACAACTAAACCCGGAAAACGACTTTGAAGCAGCTTCACGGCTTCCATAATCTTCTTTGCATTCGGATCATCAGAGGAACCAAAATTAGAGAAGGAAAGCATAGCTACACGTGGCTTGATATTGAATTGTTGAACAGCCTTCGCAGTAAGGACCGTGATATCTACTAAGTCCTCGGCAGTAGGCAGGACATTGATGGTAGTATCAGCAAAAAAGAAAGGTCCCCTTTTAGTTATCATAATATACATACCTGCCACTTTCCTTACCTCATCTTGTACACCAATTATGCGTAAAGCAGGACGAATAATATCAGTATATTTCCTTGTCAATCCAGAGATCATTGCATCTGCTTCTCCTGTCTCAACCATCATACAACCGTAATGATTTCGTTCTGTCATTGCTTTGGTGGCTTCGTATAGATTATAACCTTTTCTCTTTCTCTTTTCAAAGAATAATTCACCAAAATGTTTACGCTTATCAAACTCTTCGCGAGGATCAATAATAGGAGTATCACCTAAGTCCAAACTATTCTCTGCAATGAGTTGTTTAATCTTTGCAATATTCCCAAGAAGAATTGGTTTCGCAATGCCTTCATCACGCACTACTTGCGCAGCTTTCAGGATTTTATAATTATCTGCTTCCGCAAAAACTATTCTCTTAGGATTCTGTTTTGCTTTGCTTGTAATTGCTCTGATTAATTTATCATCATGTCCCAAACGCTTCCTCAAAACTTCTTTATATCCTTCCCAATCAGTAATCATTTCTCTTGCAATTCCTGATTCCATAGCAGCCTTCGCAACAGCAGGTGATACAGTCGTAATCAGGCGTGGATCAAGGGGTTTAGGAATAATGTAATCCTTACCAAAGCACATATTCTTTGTATTATAAGCAAGATTCACCATATCTGGAACAGGTTGCTTGGCAAGGTCTGCAATGGCATAGACAGCAGCCAATTTCATCTCCTCATTAATCCCTTTTGCTCGAACATCCAATGCACCTCGAAAGATAAAAGGGAAGCCCAAAACATTGTTCACTTGGTTAGGATAATCAGAACGACCAGTGGCAATGATCGCATCTTCCCGTGCGGCTTTTGCATCATCGTAAGTTATTTCAGGATCAGGATTGGCAAGTGCAAAAATGATTGGATTCTTAGCCATAGACTTCACCATTTCTTTGCTCACAATATTGCCTTTTGATAAGCCAATAAAAACATCAGCATCCTTCATTGCTTCTTCCAGAGTTGTAATCTTTCTATCTGTAGCAAACATCTTCTTTGATTCATCAAGATCAGTCCTTGATTTAGTGATAGCACCATGACTATCCAGCATCACGATGTTCTCAATCCTGGCTCCCAGCTTGAGATACAGCTTCGTGCAAGATACAGCAGATGCACCTGCACCGCTCACCACAATCCTAACTTTCTTAATGTCTTTCTTAGCAACTTCACAGGCATTAATCAATGCTGCGGAAGAAATAATGGCAGTGCCATGCTGATCATCGTGCATGACCGGAATCTGCAATTCTTCCTTCAACCGTCTCTCGATTTCAAAGCATTCGGGAGCCTTGATATCTTCCAGGTTAATCCCTCCGAAAGTAGGAGAAATAGCCTTCACGGTCTTCACGAAATCATCAATATTCGTCTGATCAATTTCAATGTCGAACACATCAATATCAGCAAAGATCTTAAACAACAAACCCTTCCCTTCCATGACCGGTTTAGAAGCCAAGGGACCGATATTCCCCAAGCCAAGAACCGCAGTTCCATTAGAAATCACTGCCACCAGATTCCCTTTGGCAGTATATTTATAGACATCATCCGGCGTTTTTTCTATCTCCAGACAAGGCTCCGCAACGCCCGGCGAATAGGCTAAAGACAAATCGCGCTGCGAATTGTAAGGCTTTGTAGGGACAACTTCAATCTTTCCTGGTCTGCCCTGCGAATGGTAATCCAAGGCATCCTGTTTCTTTGTAGTGCTCAACTTATTTAATTTTTTAGGAGCGCAAATATACGAATCCAATTGACAATGGATAATTGACAATTGACATTGTGCATACTGTCAATTATCCATTGTCAATTGTCAATTGCTTTCATCCCTTTATTGCACCGCCCGAAAAGGTCGGTATCATAAAAGGATGAAAGAAAAATAGTCAATTGTTCGAGCGAATATAAAATCATGATTACTTCGGACTAATTATAGATTTAATTAAAGTATCGTTACTATAAACTTCCTCTTTAATATCACCTTTTAAATCAAAGTAAAGCCATTGACCATCCCTAACCCATTTTTTATTAGCATCAAGTTTAAATTGTTGAACTTCCTTGAGACCATCATCTTCAGGATAGCGATATGTTACTTCTTTTCGCTTTACTGAACTATCTTCATAATATTGAGTTTTACCATTAATATCAACTTTTAGATCTTCTATGTTAGAAGGAATATCAATGATGAATGTAATAATCCATAAGGGTATCGGAGTACAAAAACCTATAGCAATGAAATCCTTCCAATTGAACTTTTTCTTATCGAAAAAAAGAAGTAATACCAAAGCAATAACTCCAAATATCCATAATGAAGGCATAACAAACAAAAACGATTCATCCTTAGAGGTATGCCATAAATAAATATTTAAAAATGTATAAAGAATGGCAAAGATCAAATATCTCTTCTTCATTTGAATCTGGTTTTCACTTTTGATTTCTTTCCCATGCGCCAAAATTAGCAAATAAAGCATTCATAAATCCTGATGTCTTAATGAAATTTCCATTTAAGATGCAATGATAAGATAAACATGGATAGTATCACCTGTTCTAATGAAAGGAAATGCTTGTTGGGTATTTATTCCATCGAGTCGGGTATTCATGACAGAGAACTGGGTATTGATATTCGTTGAATGTAATGTCGTGCAAGAATATTCGATGATGATGCAATCAATTATTGATACTGTTTCTTCAAACTTATACATTGTGTTTACATGCTTAATGACTGTTTTAGCTTACTTGAATACGATGTTAGGTAACTTGTGTGTTCCGAACGGTTACATTGATGTTCCGAACGGTTACAGTAATGTTCCGAACGGTTACAGTAATGTTCCGAATGGTTACATTGATGTTCCGAACGGTTACATTGATGTTCCGAACGATTACAGTAATGTTCCGAACGATTACAGTAATGTTCCGAACGATTACAGTAATGTTCCGAATGGTTGCAGTAATGTTCCGAACGATTACAGTAATGTTCCGAACGATTACATTGATGTTCCGAATGGTTACATTGATGTTCCGAATGGTTACATTGATATAATGTTAGTTTGCAAGGTTACATTGTTAATAATTATGGTGTTAATGTATAAGGAATTAAGGTTAAGACAGTGTATAAAGAATCTAAATCATGCGAACATACACCTCCAACAGGTTAATATTCATCATTAATATGATAGCATCATCATACATATAGAATAATGTGTATGCGAGCCTTCGTATCTTAATATTCTTTCATCGTTTTGTGATAGCGACCCTTTTGGGGAGCTGCAACAAGACGATGAATCTGATACCAATTCTAACCTTCAAATATTTCTCTAATTTTGCAGTGAATAAATTATTCCAAATATCGAATCCCATGCGACTTCATTTTAAAGCCTTATTAATTGCAATTTTCTTCCTTTGTAATATCAATTCTCAAGGGCAATGTGTCCTTGCTTTGAAGCATAATGAAATAGATAAAAGCCGATTTTATAAAGGTTCGGAGATTCATTTTCTTTTGGCGAATTTTTGGTATGATGGCATCATTGATTCATTGAATCAGAACTACTTTTTCCTTGGCGAAGTTCCTGTTCCCATTAAAGAGATTCAGGCGATAAAGATTTATCGAAAGGGATTGAATTACCTGGCAACAGGGGGAATGCTGATCGCCGGTGGAGTATTTTTATTTGCCATTGATGGAATAAATGATGCATTGAGCAATGGGAAAAACGGCATATCAACAAGTGCTGTTGTCTTGAGTACCTCTGCTATTGTGGTGGGCTTGGTGATGCTGCCTTTTAATTCGAGGGTTTTTAAGATGAATGAGAAGAATAAACTGGTGATGATTTGCCTTTAATGAAAATTTTAATCATGATATTCGTGGATCCATTTTTGTTGTAATATTTACTAATTTTGCAGCCAAGAAAATAAGGAAATGTTCATAACAGATTATATAAGCGATGTCTTCAAGGGGTTGAAATCTCTTGGAAAGGGGATGAAAATGACGGGGTATTATTTTACGCATCATAAAGAAATTATCACGATGCAATATCCCGAAAACAAAGCCACCCTGAATCTCTCAGAACGCTTTCGTGGTGAAGTGGTCATGCCTCATGATGAACAGAATGAACATCGCTGTACAGGTTGCCAGGCTTGTGAAATAGCTTGTCCGAACGGCACCATAAAAATCATTACCAAACAAGAAATTACTGCTGATGGCAAGAAGAAAAAGCGCATTGATAAGTTTGTTTATAACCTCGCCATGTGTACCATGTGCAATCTTTGTATTGAATCTTGTCCCTCCGATGCTATCAAGATGGCACAGAACTTTGAGCACAGCACTTATGACCGCAACTCTTTGGTGAAGGTCTTGAATAATCCCGATTCACGATTAATGGATGGAGTCGAGTAGTATTTTATGAGTTTTACACTGATCATATTTTATATTCTTTCGGCAGCCATATTAGGTTGCGGATTATTAGCAGTAACCAGCGCGAAGATCTTTCGTGCCGCAGTCTATCTTCTCTTTTCTTTGATTGGAATTGCAGGATTGTTTTTCTTGTTGGAGAATGATTTTATCGCAGCGGTGCAGATAGTAGTTTATGTAGGGGGCATCGTGGTATTAATCATCTTCTCCATCTTCCTCACACACAGGTCAGGAGAGCAAATGCCGATGCCTTCCAAGAAAAGAGAACGCATTGGATTCATAGCGGCATTAGCTGGTTTCGCATTGGCTCATGGTTTAATTTATAATGAAACATTTATCCCAACACACCAACCAAAGATTGAACAAAGCGTCGCCAACATAGGTTCTCAAATGCTGGATACTAATCATTTTGGATTTGTATTGCCATTCGAAGTGGTTAGTATGTTGTTATTAGCGGCAATGATAGGAGCCATCGTAATAGCCATGAAAGTAAAACCAAAAGAATAACCATGACCGAAATCCCATTACAACATGTCCTTTTCGTAAGCACTGCGCTCTTCTTCATCGGTGTTTATGGCTTCTTCACGAGGAAGAATATGATCACCATGCTGATGTCTGTAGAGTTAATACTGAATAGCGTTAATATCAACTTCATCGCCTTTAATAAATATCTTTTTGCGGATAAATTAGATGGCATATTCTTTACCATCTTCATCATCGTCATCGCAGCAGCAGAAGCCGCAGTAGCAATAGCAATCATCATCAATCTTTATCGCAGTCACAACTCCATTGATGTGGATGAAACCAATGAAATGAAGTATTAATATGCTTGACGGAAAATTCATATCACTAATAGTTTTACTACCTTTATTCAGTTTCCTGATTCTTGGTTTATTCGGAAGGAAGTTCTTCAAAACCTTCTCTGGAATAGTAGGAACAACTTCCATCTTTGCCTCTGCTATCATAGGATTCATCACCGCCTATCAATATTTCTTCGTCATTGGACAAACCAATGGAGTCTATAAACAAATCATCGCTTTGAAATATACATGGCTTCAATTCTCACCGAATGTTTCAATAGATATGGGTATTATTCTCGACCCCATTTCTGTGATGATGATAGTTGTAGTTACCTTCATTTCCTTGATGGTACACATCTATAGTCTTGGCTATATGAAAGGAGAAGAACGCTTCTCTGTATATTATTCCTTCCTATCATTATTTACCTTCTCAATGCTTGGATTGGTGCTTGCCTGCAATATCTTTCAGATCTATATGTTTTGGGAATTGGTTGGTGTTTCATCCTTCCTTTTGATAGGATTCTATTACGATAAACCATCAGCAGTTGCCGCATCCAAGAAGGCATTCATTGTAACTCGCTTTGCTGATTTAGGATTCCTTATAGGTATTTTAATCCTCTCCTTCAATGCTCATACATTAGACTTCCAAACCCTTATTCAAAGATTAACAGACCCTAATTCTGAATATCTACATAGGATAGTATCAGCATCATTTCTTGGGGCAAGTGCCTTAACATGGGGCTTAGTATTGGTATTCATGGGGGGTGCAGGGAAGTCTTCCATGTTTCCTTTACATATCTGGTTACCCGATGCTATGGAAGGACCCACGCCAGTATCGGCATTAATCCATGCTGCTACTATGGTTGTTGCAGGGGTATATTTGGTGGCAAGATTATTCCCAATCTACGCTTTGTCTTGCCCGGCAGCATTGCATGTGGTGGCTTATGTAGGAATCTTTTCTTCCATGTTTGCAGCTATCATTGCTTGTACACAAACTGATATTAAGAGAGTCCTTGCATACTCCACCATGTCTCAAATCGGGTTCATGATGTTTGCTCTTGGGGTATCAAGTTATGGAGGCGAGAACGGGCTTGGATATATGGCTTCGATGTTCCATCTTTTCACCCATGCAATGTTCAAGGCATTGTTATTTCTTGGGGCAGGAGCTGTCATTCATTATGTTCATTCCAATGAAATGAAAGACATGGGCGGATTAAGAAAATTGATGCCAATTACTCATCTTACTTTCCTTGTTGCATGTCTTGCTATTGCTGGCATTCCACCATTTGCAGGCTTCTTTAGTAAGGAAGAAATTCTTGCTGCAGCCTTTGCTTCTAATCCTGTAATTTTCTATCTTGCTATTGCCACCGCAGGACTTACTGCTTTCTATATGTTTCGACTTTATTTCTCTATCTTTTGGAATAAGGCATTTCATTCGCATAGTGAACATCATGGTGAAGGAACGGGTACCATGTTATTACCACTAATAATTCTTGGAATATGTTCTATTGGCGTTGGATTCATTCCCTTTGGAAACTTTGTTACTTCAGATGGTAATACATTACATACCGAATTCCATCCGACCTTCTCCATTGCCCCTGTATTAATAGCTTTAGGAGGTATTCTATTAGCAATGGTATTCTACAAAAAGGAGAATGAAAGACCTAACCGTGTTGCTTCATCCATCAAAGGAATTTATACTATTACATTCCACAAGTTTTACTTCGATGAAATCTATTTATTCATCACCAAGAAAGTCATCTTCAATCTTATCGGAAGACCCGCAGCATGGTTCGACAGGAACATTGTTGATGGCTTCATGAATCTAATTGCAACCATTACACAAGGAATATCCACACTTATCAAAGGCTTCCAATCAGGCAGAGTGCAGAACTATGCTATCTACTTCTTTGGTGGAATTATCGGATTCGCGATATTGTTTATTTATATCTGGAGATAAGAGATATCTTCTACAAAAATGAAGACGAAAGAGGAGCATATAACTTATTGGATTGAGTTAGCAAATGATGATTGGGAAGCTGTTGAATTTCTATTTAAAGGAAATAAAATTTACAAGCTTTATTTTTTGCACATCTTGTAATTGAAAAATTATGCAAAGCTATTTGGATTAAAAACAATTCAACAAACGTTCCTCCAAGAATACATAACTTAAATTACATACTCTCTCAAACGCCTTTAAAATTAAGTGAACCGGATAACGAGCTTTTACTCAATTTAAATCGTTTCCAATTAGAAGGAAGATACCCTGAATACATTACCAAAATGAACAAGATTTGTACTCATGAATTCACAAATAATCTATTGAATCAAACTAATATTCTAAAACTATGGTTGATAGAGCAACTGCAATAAATACAGCTAAAGCATTCATCAAGGAATGTAAAGAAAGTGGTCTTACTTTCTATAAAGTTTTGTTATTTGGTTCTTATGCTCAAAATAATATGCACGAATGGTCGGATATAGATTTACTGCTTGTTTCAGACCAATTCGGTGATAACATTTTTGATAATTTGAAATTGTTTTCTAAGATTAATATCAAATACCCTATTATCGAAACTCATCCGTATCCTACATCCTACTTTATAGAGGGTGATGATTTCCTTAATAAAATTAAGGAAGAAAGTATTGAGATTTAATCAGGCTGTCAGGAAGGATGTTCACTTTGATTCGGAATAAAACGAAGATTTTTTATAAAAAGATAAAAACCAAGTATATATAAAGAAATACTCCTTCCTAATAATAAGAAAGTGTTTTGACAAAAAGACAAATGCATTGCATATATAACCATTTGCATTGCAAATGGTTATATATGCATTGCAAATCTAATAGTCTGCATTGCGTTTGTTATTTTTGGGAATTGGTATTGAAAATTAAGGTTAAAATACTTCCAGATACGCTGGTTGAAGGTAAATAATTCAGGATTCTGTGAATATTAACTTTACTAAAGTTAAGAAACTTTAGTAAAGTTCCCTCCTTTAGGTAAATCGGAAAAGACGAAAGTGCGGAAGGATATAACCATTCTTCCGCCGTTTGTTTACAAACGGCGGAAGTATATGACGAAAGTGCGGAAGGATACAAGGATAGTTCCGCCGTTTCCATGCATTGTTCCGCCGTTTGTAAAGAAACGGCGGAACTATGTAACGATACTTCCGCCGTTTCCATACATTGTTCCGCCGTATGTAAGTATAGTTCCGCCGTTTGTAAGGAAACGGCGGAACTATCCTTGTATCCTTCCGCACTTTCGTCTTTTGGGATATTAGTATTGAGAATTAAGGTTAAAATAGTTCCTGATTCTGCAAAGATAAACTTTACTAAAGGCACTTAACTTTAAGGTTCTACTGGGAATTTTGTGGGTAAAGAGTTATAACGGAATATTAACCAAAATTCAAAGCGATAAACCTTAACCACAGATGCCACAGATTAACACAGATTTTGTTCGACTATAATCTGTGTTAATCTGTGGCATCTGTGGTTAAGGTTTATCTTATTAAATTCTTGTAGAATAAGATTCCCACAAAATTCCCAGTAGAACCAACTTTAATAAAGTTCCACTGATTTTCACAATGCCACTTATCTTTCTTTCCATCCTTTTTTCAAACTTTACCTGATTGAGGTAGATAACTATTCTTTCGCAAACTTTCCATAAAGAAATTCCCCACTGATTTTATCGGTAATTTTTAAAAAGTAAATGCCGGAAGCAAGTGATGAAATATCTATTGAATTGTTTTCTTCATTGCCCACCGTTATTGCCTGCTGCATAACAATCTGCTTGCCTGTTTCATTAAACACTTCAAGATCATAAATGGCATTGCTTCTTAAAAATTGGAATTGAATAGTATTGGAAGCAGGATTCGGATATAAAGAAATCATTTTTCCTTCCTCATTGCCACAAATTAAAATGGCATTGGAAATAGATACATTACCATCAAAGTAAACTTGACGAAGGTAATAATAATTGGTACCATTTATAGAAGTTTTATCAGTGAAATTATAATTGTTTAATTGATTAGAATTGCCTACCCCGCTGACTTTTCCTATAGAAGAAAAATATTTTGCATCGGCGCTTTTCATTACTTCAAAATAGTTGTTGTTGAATTCAGAAGCTGTTGACCAATACAAGTCATTAGAGTTGGTTGCCACATTATACTTTCCGGAAAAGTTAAGCAATTCTATTGGCAAGCCGGTAGAATTCAAATCAGTTTGCCATAGCCCTCTTCCAAAGGTTCCAATCCTTAATAATCCTGCCGATGCCTGAATATCCATAGAATAAACCATGACATCAGGAAGCCCGGAATTAAAGGAAACCCAATTGCCTCCTTGTGTATTATCGGTATAGAAAACTCCAATATCTGTTCCTATAAAAACTCTATCATTATTGGATGTTTGATCATAGACAATGCAATCAACGGGCACATTGGGAAGGTTGCTTGTAACATTCGTCCAGGTAATGCCTCCATTAATGGTTTTATAAACTTTATAAGAAGCGTTATAACCGTAAAAAGTTACCCACACCGTCAATGGATCCGTTGCTTTAATTGCCACAGCAGACATATAAGCCGAGGCTACCGGAAGTCCGGCGGTAATATTCGACCAGGAGCCACCACTATTTGCGGTCTTGAAAAGATAAGTTCCATAAATATCATTGCTCCCTGTATTAGCACCAAAGCCAGCATACAGATAATTAGAATTGGAAGGAGCTATTGCTAATGCCATGATCAGATAGGTGCTGTTTCCGGTAAGATTATTGGTAATCTGAGCCCAGCTTGTCCCTTGATTGGTAGTTTTCCAAATGTCATTATATCCAGCGAATAATGTAGTATTAGTATTCTTATCAATTACATAAGGAGTAACCCATGCACCGCTAACATTGCCACTATTTGGGGTTATTGTCGAATAAGATGTCCCGCCATTAGTGGATAAAAAAAGCTTCCCGTAATATTCTTCGGAATAGATGGTATTGGCATTGGAATAATCAACGATAGTCATCATTCCATCGCCTGAAATCAACTCAGACCATGTACCATTACTATACATGTTGCTGCCATTATCCTGCACTCCCGAAGTTACCACAGTGCTATTGGTTTGGGAACTGCTTATGCTATACATCTCCATAATATCAAGCCCTGCGCTGTAGTCTTTCCAGACCGTAGCAGTATCTACGGATCTGAACATTCCACCATCACAAGCCGCCAAAACAGAAGAAGGACTTCCAGGAAGAAAGGTTAATTTATGAATATCAGAATGGACATAGACAGGGTTGTTATGAATGACCGTACCTTTTGATTTATTAGTCCAGGTAACACCTCCATCAAAAGAAATCCAGATATTTATTCCACCGGTAACGATGGTATTTGCATTGACAGGAGAGGCTGCAATAGCCAGATCTC
>JABDAW010000039.1 GCA_013288905.1 Bacteroidota bacterium
GCCGCCCAGCGTAAAGGCTGACCAAGTATATGCTTTCAAGGCTTTTACACTTTTAAATTTCACGAAAGGATCTGTCTTATTCACCAAAATGGCAACCGAGAACTTCACACCAGCGGTCTTGCTTCTCAACTGAACTCTCGTATCTTCGGTAGCTAATACTTCTTTCACAAAAGTAATGGCACCCGGTATAGATGTGCCATCAATGGTATCATAAGTATGATGATCAACCGGGGTAATAATGGATTGATCAAAAAACGTTGCAGCCTTGCCAGGAGTCAGACGATACATTATGCCCAGATAGCACAAATTATCAGTACCGATTTCGCACAAAGTCAATCGCAGAGCATTAGTTGCAGGGCTGTCCGCATTAACGATACCCATATCGGTAGTCTGGGCGGAGCGGGCATTTCCATATTGAGTATTCAATGCAGTAAAGATGCCAAGCAAAGTCGGGAAAGTACTGGCATAAGTGGTCGAGGCATTCATTAATCGGGTCAAAATAGGTTTCACCGTCTTCAAAGACATTTTATTAATATCTTTCAGCATACTTGGGAAAAAAGCCAAAGTCGTTTCAGAAGATGTGCCCGAAGTAAAAGTAACTAATTTATATGCTAAACGAGCCGCTACCTTTATATTCCCCATAGACTGATTTTTTGTTAATGACTTACCCACTTTAGTCGCCTCATCAGTTTCCCTTTTGCCGATAGAGGCAATCAGAAGTGCCAGTTGAGGCTCCACAAGGGCAAGCATGGCATTCTTGTTTCCGCCCACGTTATCCGCCTCAAGACGCGACACATGGTCTTCAAAAAACAGGACAATATCATCATTCGAGATGTTTGCATCCATGAACTGCGTTTCAGAAAGTCTATCAATTAATATCATCTTTTTATTTTATTTAAGGCTGCAAATATACAAAAACTTTTATTTATAAAACAAATTTCAGATATTACTTTTTGAAAATAATTTCTTATTTTAACTATAAATATCAAAATAAGTCAATAAATTTTTGATTTCGTCATGTCCTCAAAATTCGGTCATTGACCTTTCAAAAAGCATTTAATCCATTCCATCTCATTATCCAGCCTGTTGCAAAATTTTCTGCTTTGGCATATTGCAACAAATTATCCATAGCCTCACGATTTGATTTATGGCACCCTAACTTCTTAGGGTGCCATAAATCATTTGATTTTTTTGCATAAAGAAGTTAGGGTGCCATAAATCACATGATTTTTTTGCATAAAGAAGTTAGGGTGCCATAAATCAAATGATTTGCCATACACTAACTTCTTAGGGTGGTATAAATCATCTGATTTTTTTGCATAAAGAAGTTAGGGTGGCATAAATCACATGATTTATGCCACCCTAAGAAGTTACTGTTGATTAATCACCTCGATTAGCCCCTATGTAACAAGTTATTGCAGCCCCATCACAGCCGTTTGCCACATCCTAACTTTTTTCTATATTTCAAATAGGAATCCTACTCCTTATATATATACATTTTTCCTTTCCATTGCGGGAATGATTTCTTTTTTCTTAACTTTGCCACTCACCAAAATATTAACGATTATGAAAACTCTGATTCTTTTAATCATTTCTTCAGCGACATCATTGATGTTCGCACAATCTGTAATGTTCCAAAAACAAATGAATTCAAACAATCCTACTGCGCAGGCATTGTGTATTAACAAAACCAATGATGGAGGGTTTGTTATTGCGATGGACACGATGACTTTCGCATGTGTTAATGCCAGCACTACCGTTATCAGAACGGATAGTAATGGAACTATTGTCTGGTCAAAAAATTTCTATTGGGTGCTGGGTGCCGAATATTATATCATTAATTATGTTCAGCAAACTTCTGACAATGGATTTATTGTTGTTGGTAATACCATCGAATCTTCGACTCAATACAGTTTCATGATCAAGACAGATTCTAATGGTGATTTTTTGTGGTGGCATCGATACTTGACTCCGACAAATACTATTATTTCCGGAAGTGGATTTACTCCTGCTATATTATTTAATTTCGGTATGCAAGCCAAGGAAATGGATGATCATGGCTTCATCGTGGTCGGAGTTTCTTATGATAATTCTGACAGTCTGTATTCATACAGGGTGATCAAGACGGACAGTATGGGCAATGTGATATGGATCAAAAATTATAATCCCAGTATATATTTAGGCGGATGTAAACTTGCATTGGTGGGTAATAACAGCACCCAGGGATTTGTTATCTCAGGATATGGAGTAGATTCAGCCGTCAATGGTGCGGGGCATGCTTTTGTTACCTCAATAGATTATCAGGGTTCAGTTTTATGGGCAAAGAAATATTTATTTAACGAAGATGCAGGCAATGCAATAGAAAAGTGCAGTGATAATGGTTTTATAATAACAGGCTATGAGCGAAATAATATGGCACCTTACATCATGGCATTAAAAATTGATAGTGTTGGGAATGTTCAATGGTCTCAATTTTACGGGACAATTATTAATCATTTGAGTTTGGCAAATTCAGTAAAACAAACCAGTGACGGTGGTTATATTTTGGGTGGGAATTACTTGGTAACACCTGATGACGGACAAGCTGTATTAGTGAAGATAAATTCCTCAGGAGACCTTCAATGGGGCAGGATTTATTATGGAAACAATAGATATTCCTATATGCTGGATTTAACTGTAACTGATGATGGAGGATATGCTTTTTGCGGCTGCATCTATGATTCTATTCCTAATCAGGGCGCATCGAGTGTCTATTTAGTCAGAACAGATTCTTTGGGGAATACCGGTTGTTTTGACAGTGCTTTTACTTTTATTCAAATGCCTGGGAATTTACATTCAGTGACTTATTCGCCTTTGGTAACTTCTGAAACAATTTCAGTTGATGAACCAGCGTCCTGCTCTATGGTAAATCAGCCAATAACATCAGTTAATATCTGTTCAACACTTGGTATTGAAAATAGCAATGAGAATATTAATACTATAAATGTTTTCCCCAATCCCTTCACCACCGCTACCACCCTCACCATTCAAGGCACCTGTCATAACCCCTCCTTATTCATCTACAATCTTCTTGGTCAGGTCGTAGAGACGTTACATGCAACGTCTCTGCAATCAGGCACGAATACACAATTAACGATTAACCGTGAACGATTAGCAAGCGGCATGTATTTCTATAAAGTGATTGATGATAATAAGGAAGTCATCGGCATCGGGAAGATGGTTATCGAATAGGCATGAATTATGATTCTGAAATATCAGGATCATAATTCATAACCGAAAGAAAACTATCTTTGCCCCCGAATGAAAAACATACGCAACTTCTGCATTATTGCACATATTGACCACGGTAAGAGTACCCTGGCAGATAGACTTTTAGAGTTTACAAAGACCGTTTCCACACGCGATGCCCAAGCCCAGGTGCTTGATGATATGGACCTCGAACGCGAGCGCGGCATCACCATCAAAAGCCACGCTATTCAGATGAATTATGAATTGGACGGGCATCATTATGTCTTGAATCTGATAGATACTCCCGGGCATGTGGACTTCTCTTATGAGGTCTCCCGATCCATTGCTGCCTGCGAAGGAGCATTGCTTGTAGTAGATGCGGCACAGGGGATTCAGGCACAGACCATCTCGAATCTTTATCTTGCTTTGGAGAATGATTTGGAAATAATTCCTGTCTTGAATAAGATAGATCTTCCTTCTGCCAATCCCGAAGAAGTGAAGGATCAGATCGTTGATTTGGTAGGCTGCAAACGTGAGGATATTATCCCTGCCAGTGCCAAAACCGGGCTTGGTATTGAAGATATCTTGTATGCAATTATTCATAGGATTCATGCCCCCAAAGGTGATCCACATGCGCCATTGCAAGCACTTATCTTTGATTCTGTATTTAATTCTTTTCGTGGAATCATAGCCTATTACAAAGTGGTGAATGGAGAGATTAAGAAGGGCGAACGCGTTAAGTTTGTTAATACCGAGAAAGAATATTTCGCTGAAGAAATAGGTATTCTTAAATTGGATAAGATTCCCAAGAACGTTGTAAAGACGGGTGATGTAGGATACATCATCTCTGGAATTAAAGAAGCCAAGGAAGTGAAAGTCGGCGATACCATTACCTCCCTCGAGCGTCCTTGCGCTGAAGGCATCAAAGGTTTTACGGATGTCAAGCCAATGGTTTTTGCTGGCATCTATCCAGTTGATACTGATGATTATGAAGAGTTGCGAGCTTCTATGGGGAAGTTGCAATTAAATGATGCTTCCTTAGTCTTTGAGCCGGAAAGTTCTGCTGCTCTTGGCTTTGGTTTTCGTTGCGGCTTCCTTGGAATGCTGCACATGGAAATCATCCAGGAGAGATTAGAACGCGAGTTCAATATGACCGTCATTACTACTGTTCCCAACGTTTCTTATCATGCCTTCCTCACCAATGGCGAAGATTATATAATAAATAATCCATCCGACATGCCAGACCCTGCCAAACTATTGAAGATCGAGGAGCCTTATATCAAAGCACAAATCATTACTAAGTCAGAATATATTGGTGCCATTATGACTCTTTGTATTAATAAAAGGGGTTTAATAAAAGGACAATCTTATCTCACAACGGATCGTGTGGAACTGAGTTTCGAGATGCCTTTGGCGGAGATTGTATTTGATTTCTATGATAGATTAAAGACTATCTCTAAGGGATATGCTTCCTTCGATTATCACCCCATTGGCTACCAGGAATCATCTTTGGTAAGATTGGATATTCGTTTAAATGGAGAACCAGTTGATGCGCTCTCTGCTTTGATTCACAGAGATAATGCTTATAATTTCGGGAAGAAGATTTGTGAGAAATTAAAGGAATTACTTCCACGTCAGCAATTTGAAATCGTCATTCAAGCCTCCATAGGTGTAAAGGTAATAGCCCGTGAAACAGTTAAGGCTCTAAGGAAAGACGTAACCGCCAAATGTTATGGAGGAGATATTTCCCGTAAAAGAAAGCTCCTCGAAAAACAAAAGGCAGGCAAGAAAAGAATGCGCCAAGTGGGGAATGTGGAAATACCACAATCAGCTTTCCTGGCTGTGTTGAAGTTGGATTAAATAATAGGATGATGAAGGTAAAATATGATAAAGAAGTAGATATTCTCTACATTGTTTTCAGTGAAAAGAAGATCATTGAGAGTGATGAAGGTAAGCCTGGCATCATTTTGGACTATGATAAAGAAGGCTCTATTGTTGGGATAGAAATCTTAGATGCTTCCAAGAAGATGAAGCATCCAACAAAGGTTGAATACGAAATTATTTAAATAAAACCTTTATGGAAAACGAACTTATCTTCGGCATCCGTCCTGTAATAGAAGCCATCAAAGCAGGGAAAGAAATAGATAAACTCTTCTTCCAGAACAGCTTGAATGGTGAGTTGATTCAAGAACTAAAAGCCCTAATCAGAAAGAACAATATCCACTTTCAATATGTCCCGATAGAGAAACTCAATCGAATGACTTCAAAGAATCATCAAGGGGTTGTCTGTTTCATTTCTAATATCACTTATTATTCTATTGAAGATGTTCTTCCAACAATCTTTGAAGCTGGTAAAGTTCCTTTGTTAGTGATATTAGATAGGATTACCGATGTAAGAAATCTTGGTGCAATTGCACGCACTGTCTATGTTTCAGGAGCCGATGCTTTAATCATTCCTACACGTGGCGGTGCCCAGATTAATGCAGATGCTATTAAGACTTCTGCTGGTGCTTTGCATAAAGTAAGTGTGTGCCGTGAGAACAATTTGAAGGATACGATTGATTATCTTAAAGCCAGTGGTGTCCATGTTATCGCCTGCACGGAGAAGACTACGAACATGTATTATGATATGGACTTCACTATACCTACAGCCATCATTATGGGCTCTGAAGATGATGGTATTTCCGCTGAATACATCAAGCGAAGTGACGATTCTATGGCAATTCCAATGGTAGGTGATTTAGGTTCCTTGAATGTGTCGGTTGCCGCAGGAATTGTTTTATTTGAAGCCGTAAAACAAAGAATAAAGTCGGCGGTTCCTATTAAATAAATGGCTCGTTCCAAAAGAAATACCGAAGCATTTTTCCTCCTGATAATTCTAATCATAGGAGCAGGGTTTCGATTTTATAATTACTTCGGATGGTCTCTTTCAAATGATGAATTAAGTGCAATATCTCGCACAAGATTTTCATCATTTAGTGAAATGATTAGCCAGGGAGTAATGGTAGATTTTCATCCTGCCGGCGTTGAAACATTTTTGTTTTATTGGATGAAATTATTTGGAGAATCTGTAATGATTATCCGCTTACCTTTCGTAATAGCAGGGATTTTCTCTATCCTGTTTGCATACCTCATTGCAGAGAGATGGTTCAACAGAACAACGGGTTTATTTGCTGCTATGGCTTTGGCTTGCCTGCAATATCCTATCCTATATAGCCAACTTGCAAGACCATATAGTCCTGGGCTTTTATTCTCTCTGGCAATGGTTTATTTCTGGACTTTAATTCTTTTCCCCACCAAACAAACTCGAAGTAAAAGTTACACCGATTCTAAGACTAATATTGCAGGCTTCGTGATCTCTACATCAGCATGTATGTACATTCATTATTTCGCATTCATGTTTGCAGGGATAGTATGCCTTACCGGATTGCTTTTCATGAACCGGAATAACTCAAGAGCATATATTATTTCTGGTATTCTCATCATTTTATTATACATCCCTCATTTCAGTATTCTGAGTCAGCAACTCTCATATGGCGGTGTGGGCGAATGGCTTGGTAAACCTACTAAAGACTTCTTCCGCTCCTTCCTCGAATATGGCTTCAACAGTTCTGATTTAGTCTTCTATATGATGTGGGGAATCTGCATCTTTTCCTTCATTATTTTCCGGCAGACATTAGAGCTTTCCAAGTTTCATATCATCACATTGTTATGGTTTCTTTTGCCGTATTTCATTGGGTATTATTATTCCGTACACATCAATCCTGTATTGCAATATTCCACATTATTGTTCTCCTTTCCTTTCTTATTAATCTTCATTTTCTCTTTCATACCAGATGTATTGGATGATATAAAGACCATTGCCCTCATATTCATAGTTGGTGCAGTAATCAGTGTCAGTACGGTCTTTGGGAATAACTTTTATTCCACCCAACACTTCGCTGTATTCAAGGAGTTAGGAGAGGATGTCATTAAATGGAATGATCAATATGGAGAGAATAACATCACTCGTGCTGTCAATGTTTTCCATCCGAATTACATTCAATATTACATCAGGAAATATGGAAAGAAAACAGACTTCGCAATCTATTCTGTCAACAATCCTCAGTTGGTAGCAAAGCTCAAAACCATTGTGGATACTGCCAATACACAATACTTCGTCTATGGATGGTCTAATATTTATAGTGATCCTGTCATCATGGAAATCATTCAAAATAAATTCCCTAACATCGTGGAGCAAGACACCTTCTTTCACTCTGCGATTACTTTATTTTCAAAGAAAGGAAATGCCATTACAGAGCGTAAAATAAGTTATGAAAAGACCTTTGACTTTGAAGAGATCAAGCCTGTTGGCAAGGATTCCCAGTTGGTGTCTGAAGACTTTGCGCATTCAGGAACTCATTCCATAAAGCTGGATAACAACACTGAATACAGCCCTGGCATTACGGAAAGACTTAGCACCATTACCACTACCGAAGGTATCGTGGATGCGAGCGTCTGGGTGTATCTCCCTGACACTAGCTCGACTGCTTCGATGGTCATTACTTTTGAGGCGAATGGAAAGGTTACTGATTGGTATTCGGTGCCATTAAAGGATTATGCGCATCTTCCTAACAAATGGGCGCAGGTTATTGGTTCCAGAAAGATTCCGAATGCCGCAACTTCAAATGATGTCATGAAGGTATATATCTGGAATCAGGATAAAAAAACATTATATTTCGACGACCTTGATGTAAAGGTCTTTAAATAATCATAATTGTGCTTGTTTGTAATTAATTTATGATGAAAAAAAATTGTACTAAACTTTTTCCTAATTTTACCCTTTCAAATAAATCAAACATGTGCTTTCATAAATACAAAAACCAATGTCAAAACGCTGGGTAGTCAGAGAGGAATCGGATAAGGAATCTATGGATAAATTAGCCATTGAATTAAACATCAATCCGATACTTGCTAATCTGTTAATCCAGCGTGAAATAAGGACTTTCAAGCAGGCAAAGAAATTTTTTCGTCCTGAATTATCTGACTTGCACGACCCTTTTTTATTGAAGGATATGGAAGCCGCTATTGACCGAATTGAGCAGGCATTTATCAACAAAGAAAAGATTTTGATTTACGGGGATTATGATGTTGATGGCTCAACCGCTGTGTCTTTGGTTTATTCTTTTTTCAGGAGATATTACAACAATATTGATTTTTATTTTCCATGTCGGTATGCCGAAGGTTATGGCATATCTTTCAAAGGAATTGATTATGCCCAGGAGAATGGATTTTCGTTAATCATTGCTCTTGATTGTGGCATCAAGGGCAATGATAAAATAGATTATGCCAATGAAAGAAGCATTGATTTTATTATCTGCGATCACCATCGTCCGGGAGATGAAATCCCTGATGCCATTGCGGTTCTTGATCCTAAAAGAGTTGACACTACCTATCCTTTTGATGAACTTTCCGGCTGTGGTGTCGGCTTCAAATTAATTCAGGCATTTGCTTTAAGAAATAATATTCCATTCGAAGAAATAGAACAATATCTTGACCTCTGCGTAATTAGTATTGCCGCAGATATTGTTCCGATTCTTGACGAAAACAGGGTGCTTGCTCATTACGGATTAAGACAAATTAATACAAATCCAAGACCTGGTATCAAAGCGATTTTAGAATCTGCAAACGTGAAAAAAGATCTTAGCATTTCTGACATTGTTTTCACAATTGGTCCCAGAATTAATGCTGCCGGAAGGATTGAGAATGCCCGCCACGCCTTGGATTTATTGCTCACTACCAATAAGGAAGATGCTTTTACATCGGGTGAAGGCATTAATGTTTTTAACAAAGAAAGGAAGACACTTGACACGAATATTACCGAGCATGCTCTTGAAATTATTCGTGACGATGAAATAAATCTTTCCAAGAAATCTACCGTCATTTATCATCCTGAATGGCACAAGGGGGTTCTTGGAATTGTTGCTTCGCGATTGATTGATAAATATTACCGCCCCACAATAGTTCTTACTTTGAGCAATGACATGATTACCGGTTCTGCGCGGTCTGTTAAGGGCTTCGATGTTTACAATGCCATAGAATCCTGTGCCGACTTATTAGAGCAATTCGGAGGTCATAAATATGCTGCGGGATTGATGCTGAAACCCGAAAATATGGTCGCATTTACAGAGCGGTTCGAGCAAATTGTTTCGAGTACCATTGAAGACTGGATGCTGACCGCCGAAGTTGATATTGATGCCACGATTAATCTTCGAGACATTACCCCGACATTCTATAAAATACTTAAACAATTCGCTCCATTCGGTCCTGGAAATATGACCCCTGTTTTTAAAACTTCCAATGTTTTTGACAACGGATATTCGAGAGTCGTGGGCAGCAATCATTTGAAATTAATGGTGAGGCAAGAAGAAAATGAGCACGGTATTGATGCCATCGCCTTCCAGCAATCTCATCAATTTGACAGGATTGCAAAGGGGCTTCCCTTCGATATTTGTTATTCTATCGAAGAAAATGAATGGAACGGGAAAACGTCTTTGCAGTTGAATGTGCGAGATATAAAGTTCGATTTCGCCTAAGATTTTCCTCCTGACACTCCTTTTCTCTCTTTCCAGATTCAAAAAATCATGGATCATAGGATCAATATTGATTCTCCCGCGATCAATATTGTTTTCGTCACGATCAATATTGTTTTTCTCACGATCATTAATGATTCTCCCAAAATCAATATTGTTTTTCTCACGATCATTAATGATTCTCCCAAAATCATTATTGTTTTTCCCGCGATCATTAATGATTCTCCCGAAATCATTATTGTTTTTCCCGCGATCAATAATGATTCTCCCGAAATCAATAATGATTCTATTGGAATCTTATAAGATCGTGCTTTTTGGCTTTTAAATGGTCGAACAATAGTTAAGGAATAATTCCATGCCCATCCGTTTCTGATGGTTAAGGGGATAGCTGATGTATTTCTCCAAATATTCGCGAACATCAACTTTGGAATCCGACTTGTCAATCCATTCCTGAATGGCGGCTTCCTTGTTTTCGATCCCGAAGGCGATACTTTTATTAAATCGTTCCACAAAATCATCAGGCAATTTTTTATTCGCCACCCAACAGGCAAAAACGAATGGCAAGCCTGTGAAATTCTTCCATTCCAAAGCCAAATCAAAGGTATATTTATAGACACCCTTTTTATCAAAAGTCCGGTCGCCGATGATCACTCCGGCAGAAGTTCCTTTAATTTCCTGTACGAAGTTGTCATCAGCATTTATCCATTCTGGGTTAATTTTCCAGTAATATTTTGCCAGCACTTGGCAAAGCATCACCGAAGTCCGGCTTTGATAATCGAGCAAGATATTTTCTATTTCAGATAACGGAACATCGCTATACAGATTCACCGAACTCACAGCGCCATCAGCACCAATGCAATAATCAGAAAGAATAAAATACTCCTTCAACTTTGGCAGGATAGCAATCGGAATCAAACCAATGTCAGCCTCATCATTCAGCAATTTTTTCGCACAGAGGGAGGGAATATCCAAACTTAATTCAATCGCATCAGCAATATCAGTATTCAATAAACCATAAATCAAGGGCTTGGAATTAAGGTAGGACACTGCGGAAACTTTTATCTTTTTATTCATAATAATCATCAATTTCAGAGTCGTCAAAATTAGAAAGACGAGGGTAAATAGATAATCTATAAAATCCAATTAACAAAGTTTTCACTTGCATTTCAGAAAAAATTCCTACTTTTGTACCCTTGAAAAAAGTTAAAACCTAATTGAATTATTATAAAATGAAAAATTTATTACATCTTTTACCCGCTAAAATCTTTTCTGTTTGTTGCCTGGCACTGTTATTTTCTTTGCTGCCCGTTACAAGAACGAATGCTCATACCTATAGCATTTCGACCAGTTCATTCGTAGTCTATACGGATACTGATTTTAGTATTACAATAGTTATTGATTCCACAGGAATAGCTCCGGGTGGCTCTATTACAATTCAATTGCCTCCTAATTGGGGAACGCCGCAATTTACCAGTGATTCTATTCCTAATGGGCAGAATCCTGTAAAAATAAGTTGTACCACGAATGCTTCGGTTCATTTCCATGATACTACTGACTTTATGTATCCAATCTATGGAATCTATACCAACGAAGTTCATTATTGCATCTTCACCATCACCTCATCTGCAGGCCTTGTGGCAGGGGATATAGTTCAAGTTAAATATGGAAATCATGGAGGTGGTGGATGGGGCTTCCAGCCAAGCCGTTTAGCGCGTACCGAACAAATTTATTTTCAAACCAAACATGATACTTCAACCGCTCCAGGCGCTATAGATTCGTTGCCGGTAATTCAAACTCCGCTGCCTATTTATCGTCTCAATGCCCTTGCAAAATCCAATCCCTCTATCAGCACTCCTTTCCAGTTGAATGTTGTGGCATTGGATAAGCTGAATAACCCTGTGGATTTTTATACCGGGACCATTCATTTCAGCAATGTGGATGGAGATAGTTCTCAAATTTCATGGCCCCCAGACTATACTTTTACTCCAAACGATGCCGGTGTCCATCAATTCACCCTCTCGATTACTGATTATAATTTGCATAGAATAAAAGTTACCGATGTTTCGTCAGGGATGAACATCTTAGTGAATCCCTTGATCGTGGACACAACCGGGAACAAGGTTTTTTGGGGAGATTTACATACCCATTCCCAATATTCACATCATGGTTTACATTATCCCATAGATGTTTTTAATTATGGAAAAGATATTACTTTTCTTGATTATCTCGCCTTTACCGAGCATAGCTACATTCCCGATTCTCAATACAGGGCAGGTATCGCATTAGGAAACCAATTTAACCAGGATGGAAGTTTCGTCACATTTAATGGTTACGAATGGTCAACTGCAAATTTCGGGCATCAGGTAGCTATATTTAATAATTCAAATCCTCCTTCCATTATCAACACACCTGATCCAACTTATTTTCAAAACTCCGTAAAGCAGTCTGGAGGCTTGATAGATATTGCTCATTCTACAGGATTATGGGGCGGTGGCAGCAGCTCGCCTAATTCAGGATATGCCTCCTTCTATGTTGATTGGGATTATTTCGATCCTGCCGTTCAAACTATGGTGGAAGTAACCGGTAATTCCGGAATTTGTTTTGAATATTATGATCCTAACGACCCTTATGCAGATACCCTCTATCGCGGAGTTCATCCGGGTTCCAGTGTGCAGGATGGATTGGCTCGGCATTATATTTTTGGAATGATAGGTGCCAGCGATAATCACCAGGGAAGACCAGGAAGGAATCCAAATCCAGAAGCTAATTCTGCTTATACTTATGTGTATCCAAATACCATTTCCAAAGATGTCGGTATATGTGCCGCCATCGCTCCTGCTTTAACAAGAAACGATGTATTTAATTCATTGGGAAATCGCCATGACTATGCCACTACTGGTGCCAGGATTCTTATGAAGTTCAATATCGGCACCCATAGTATGGGCGATTATTTTGTTTGGGATTCTTTGGCAGGCTGGCCCAATCTGACTGCAGCTATTCATGGTACTGATACTATTTCAGAAGTTGATATTGTTAAGAATAATCAAACCATGGAAATATATCATCCAAATTCTTTTGATTACACAATTAACTATATTGACTCCTTAGCTACATTCAACACCTATTATTATATAAGAGTTTTTCAGACCAATACCGATATGGCATGGTCAAGTCCGATATGGCTGCTTGATTCCTCGACCTTCACTACCAACCAGCTTTATCTGCAAACAAAATTTGATGTTGACATCTATCCCAATCCAAACGATGGAAATTTCATATTGAAATTCTTCAATAATTACTCAAGTGAATGCCTGATAACAGTTGCCGATATTACCGGCAAGGAAATTTATAACAGTACAGTTAAAATTAATCCATTCAGTAATGCCTCCATTCCAATGGATATTCCGGGATTGAGCAGTGGCATGTATCTCCTAAATGTTTCCTGCGACAATTATTTAGTCCATAAGAAATTGATTGTCGAGAAATCGAAGAAATAGTGAATAGCGAAAACATGTACCACTATTCCTTGTTCACTATTCACTATTCACTATTCACCATTCACTATTCACTATTCACTATTCACTATTCACTATTCACTATTTGACCAGGGTATAAGTGATTTTTTTTCCTTTGACTTCTTCGCTGAAGGAGAATTTACTTTCAGTAAGTTCGTTGATAGTTAAACTTTCTTTGGAGTTACTTCCTTCTTCGGTGGTAACGAATTTTTTGCCATCATCCAGAATTTGCCATGTACCTTTTTTCACATTTCCACCCATGCTGACTTCCATAGAGCCATCTTTCCTAAATTCAAAATAGGCTGTTTTCTTCAGTTCATCTATTTGCTTGTCAAAATCCGCTTTTCTCTCGGCAGGAATATCTATTCCAGGATTGAATTCCCCAATTTTCCATTTGCCAGGCACCAAGTCAGCTTTATTCTTTTTACAGGAAGACATCCCCGCAGCCATCAATGCAATGAGGCAAACGAACATTACTTTTTTCATTCTTTTCATCTTAATTCAATTAATTTATTTATCGGCGCAAATATAGAAATTGGAACATTAAGTCAGAAAATTAATGGGTAGATTTTCTGAAAGATTTTGATAAAATATCTCAATTCGTCAGTGAAAGGTTATAAGGACCTGTGTAAAGGTTTGGAAGACGTTTAAGTTCATTAAGAATCTTTAGCCAGCCTTATGCGGTTTCATTTTGAATCAATCCATTTCCTAATACTTCTATGCTGCCAATGATATTGCTTTGCCATTGCTGAACATCAACCAATATCCGTTCTGTAATGTTGGATACCGTTGAATCGCTTAGTTCAAGTTCATAAATTTCAAGCATCTGGGATCTGATATTCCTCATGCTCATACCCTTGGCATAGAAGCTGATCACAACAGGGGTCTTTGCGTGATTTAGCAGATAGAGAACTTTGCCAAATATATTGCTGGAAAGGCTCTTAAAATTGCCATGCAAAGCTCTCCTGGTATGAATAGTTTTTTGAATTTTAGATTTCTAACCAAATAAGCTAACAATTTTAGATGAATCTATTCAACCTCATCACACGATTTAATCATGAATACCTCCTGATGCCAGAGCATTTGTAGCTGACGACAGAGCATTTGTAGCTGACGACAGAGCATTTTCAGTCCCCGTAGCTCTGACGGGAACCCCTGTAGCTCTGATGGGAACTCCTTTAGGAGCTATGGGGACTGAAGACGGAGCTTCACCAGCTAACGCCGGAGCATTTGTAGCTGACGACAGAGCATTTTCAGTCCCCGTAGCTCTGATGGGAACCCCTGTAGCTCTGATGGGAACTCCTTTAGGAGCTATGGGGACTGAAGACGGAGCTTCACCAGCTAACGCCGGAGCATTTGTAGCTGACGACAGAGCATTTTCAGTCCCCGTAGCTCTGATGGGAACCCCTGTAGCTCTGATGGGAACTCCTTTAGGAGCTATGGGGACTGAAGACGGAGCTTCACCAGCTAACGCCGGAGCATTTGTAGCTGACGACAGAGTAATTAAACCCATATTTCGAACAATATGATTAGATATCGAATCATTGATAACTGAATTTAGGGCAATATGAGATGATGGAGTTACAGAAATAGCTGCAATTAATCTAATAAGATTCCAAGAAGGAACTATCAGATTTCATGAATATATTAAATCTTCGGTAATGTTTTAATCAACCAATTTAAGCCATGATCCAATAATTATATCATTTTGCCTTGTACCCCTCTATACCCCTTATCTATGCACACAATTTTAATGAAGAAAAAATAATGAATTTTGGACAAGGAATATTGAATTTTGAATGTGGGAAAGGTGGAATTTATAAGTGATGAAGTTCAGAATTTACCTTGTTTTAAGTTTTCCTACCTTCATTATTCAATATTCCTTGTTCAATATTCGATATTTAGAATTTGTGTGCATAGATAAGCTCTATACCCATCATTCCATTTTTCTTTTGTAAGATTGTAACCAAAAAATTTAATTTTTCGTTTAAAGAACTAATTACGGTTACAAAGAATTAAAAGCATGAAACAATGAGACAATTAAAAATTATAAAACAAGTTACAAACCGGGAAACGGTTTCGCTTGACAAATACCTTGCGGAGATAGCAAAAGTAGAACTTCTTAATCTCGATCAGGAAGTTGAGTTAATTCAAAAGATAAGAACAGGTGATATGAAGGCATTGGAACGCTTGACTAAAGCCAATCTCCGCTTTGTGGTTTCGGTTTCAAAACAATATCAAAACCAGGGATTGACTTTAGGAGATTTAATTAATGAAGGTAATCTCGGATTGATGAAAGCGGCTCAAAAATTTGATGAGACACGCGGATTCAAATTTATTTCTTATGCTGTCTGGTGGATAAGGCAATCTATACTTCAGGCTTTGGCAGAGAATTCGAGAATCGTCAGACTGCCATTGAATCGTATCGGTGCCATAAGTAAGATTCGTAAGGTTTATGATAAATTGGAGCAAGAGTTTGAACGTGAACCTTCAACAAATGAACTTTCTGACGTTCTGAATATTGATGAAGATGATATTCGGGAAGCTATGAGAACTTCCAAGCGCCATATTTCAATGGATGCCCCATTAGGTGATGAAGATGAAACCAGCATGTTGGATTTTCTTGAAAGCGATACTAATAAAATGCCTGACGAGGAATTGATTAGAGAATCATTGTGCCGCGATCTTGAAAGAGCTTTAAATACACTTTCCAAAAAGGAATCTCAAATTATACATGATTTCTTTGGATTAAATGCTAAAGTTCCGCTTTCAATGGAGGAACTATCCATAAAATATGACCTCTCCCAGGAGCGAATCCGACAGATAAAGGAAAAGGGATTGAGGCGATTAAAACATACTTCTCGCAGTAATGTGTTGAAGACTTACTTAGGATAATTTGTTCATTTGGTTTATTATTTGTTTAGTTAAAAAGAGGACTGCATAAGTCCTCTTTTTTTTGTTATCCGCAAAGCATTTTTTTGGAAAACAAGGGCAATGAAAAGTTGCCAAATGGCAATATTTTTAAAAATTGTTTACATAAATACTTATTTTTGCGCCATGAAACCAATAATAGCTCCCAGTATTCTTTCGGCAGATTTCTCAAATCTTGCCAAGGACATCGAAATGATTAATAACAGTGAAGCCGATTGGTTTCATGTGGATGTTATGGACGGTATTTTTGTTCCTAATATTTCTTTCGGATTCCCGGTCATCAATGCCATTCACCAACATGCCAAGAAGCCATTAGATGTCCATCTGATGATAGTTGATCCTGATAGATTCCTAGCTAAGTTCGCGGAATCAGGGGCAGATAGTTTGAGTGTTCATTATGAAGCCTGCACCCATTTACATCGCACTATTCAAGGCATAAAAGCATTAGGCATGAAAGCAGGAGTTGCCATTAATCCTCATACTTCTGTTCAATTGTTAGAAAATGTCATTGCAGATATTGATTTGGTTTGTTTGATGTCGGTAAACCCCGGCTTTGGCGGGCAAAAATTTATTGAGAATACTTATTCCAAAATATCCTCTTTGAAAGATCTCATTCTTCAAAGGAATTCTTCTGCAAAGATTGAAATTGATGGAGGTGTGGACCTGAAAAATGCGGCTAAATTATTACACACCGGTGCTGATGTATTGGTTGCAGGTAATACTGTCTTTAATTCTGATAATCCTTCTCTGACAATTTCATTGTTAAAAGCATTATCCTAAATACTTATTTAATTTTTCCTATTTTCGCCCCGGGTAAGTCAAATAAGGCAAGCTCGCGGTGAATCCCCCAGGTCTGGAAGGAAGCAAGGGTAACTGCTTGAGCGGTCGGTATGGGGCTTACCCTTTTTTCATTCCCTACTTTTATCAACTTTGATATAAACATCTCCAGTTCCAAGCAACACGTTATCTGCCGAGAAAGCTTTGATTCGATACTTTCCCTCTTCAATAAAATTCAAATGTATCCAGCAAAATAACCAGTTTTCTTCTACTTCACTGCGTTCAATATTATTTAATTCTGAAGTAGTGCCTTCAAAGGAATAAATCTGATATAAGATAACAGTAGTATTCAATTGATGTCCGGGTTTTAAAAGTACGGTTAACATGCCCCCCTGTTGCGATACATCAAAAGTATCTGCAGAATTGATTGGCTTTCCATAACTATCAACACTTTCACAGAAAATAATAGTCTGAGCATGGATATTGGAAATCGCAAAAAGAAAGAGGAGCATTGTGAGGAGACCTATATTAATTGTTTTCATTTTAAGATTATTTATTGCCTGATTGAAATTCGTTTATGCCAAATGATATAACTTTGCAAAGTTACCAAAACGGTGGTTTATATTATTTATTAGATGAAAAAAGTCTTTAATTTTTTTAAGAACAGGCGTGAAGATGCCTTCAAGGTGATGCTCGCAATTACTACGGTGGTGCTTATAGTTTTCATGTTGCCCAAGGATATTTCTTTCAAGTATGAATATGAAATCGGGAAGCCATGGCTATATGAAAGCCTCACTGCACCATTTGATTTTGCTATTAACAAAACCCCTGAAGAATTAGAAAGTGAGCGCGCAAAAGTCCTTGAGAATGTGAAATCTTATTTCAAATTCAATGATGAAGTTCAGGAGAAAAAGACTACTGATTTTATCAAAGATGCAACAACCAAATGGAACCTGCTAAAGCCTTCTCAAAATCCATATCACGACAGCATTGAAAGATCCAAACAATTAGACATCGGAGCAGCAATTTTAGATGCAGTTTATGATAAAGGAATTATTTTATTACCCGAAGACTTTCAAAAGAAATCACCATCATTTGTTATCATGTTGAACCATGATAAAACGGCGGAGGCAAAGGAATTGCGCCAGCTTTATACACCACAAACCGCCTATAAATATATCGAAAATGTTTTGGAGAATGACCAAAAAGCAGATAAAACTTTTCTTCTTCCATTGCTGGAAAATGCTTTGACCCAAAATGTCTTTTACGATGATGCCCTGACCCACATGATTTATAAAGATCAATTAGATAATATCTCCTCCACCAATGGCATATTGCAAAAGGGAGAACCCATCATAACAACAGGCGAGTTGGTTGATAAAAAGAAGTTTCGATTACTGGAGTCCTTGAAGAGTGAATATGAATCCCGTATCGGGAATAAATCAAATTCTGTCAACATCATTTCAGGGCAATTGATTGTAGTATCATTAGCCATTGGCATGTTGATTCTTTTCCTTGCCATTTTCAGGAAAGAAGTTTATTCTGACAATAGAAAAATTATTATTCCTCTTCTACTTATTTTATTGACTGTCGGAATATACGCTTTATCAATGAGCAGCAGTCTTTTCAGCCCTTATCTGATTCCATTTTGCATTGTACCGATGATCATCAAAGCCTTCTTTGACACTCGAATGGCAATGTTCGTTCACCTTACAGTCATGCTTATCATTGGCTTCATTTCACCAAATGGGTTTGAATTTATTTTTATACAAATCATTGCAGGAATTGTTACCACATTCAGTATCGTCAGCCTGCGTAAACGTTCGCAATTGTTCATTACTTCGAGTGCCATTCTATTGGCTTATATTATATCCTATATTGGAGTTTCAAAGTTGCATTCAGAATATTATTCTTCTATAAATTGGATTAATATCGGATGGTTCGGAGCTAATGCTTTGCTTACCCTTCTCGCCTATCCGATGATATTTATTTTTGAAAAATTATTCGGTATTACATCAGAAGTTTCCTTGCTGGAATTGGTGGATACAAACAGCCCGTTGATGAGACAATTGGCATTAAAAGCTCCAGGCACATTCCAACATTCACTGCAGGTTTCTAACCTTGCCGAAGCTGCCATTGCTAAGATAAATGGGAATACATTACTGGTTCGGGCAGGTGCTTTGTATCATGATATCGGCAAGATTGATAACCCGAGATATTTTATGGAGAATCAAGTAACAGGGTTCAATCCTCATGACGATTTGACCTTTGAACAGAGTGCAACAATCATTATCGGGCATGTTAATAAAGGTATCGAAATAGCCGGTAAATATAACCTTCCTGACCAGGTCGTTGATTTTATAAGGACTCATCACGGGACTACTATGGTGCAGTTTTTCTATCAATCTTTTCTAAAAAATTATCCTGATCAAATAGTTCATGAAAATACTTTTCGCTATCCGGGACCGACACCTTTTTCCAAGGAAACTGCCGTTCTGATGATGGCTGATTCTGTCGAAGCGGCATCGAGAAGTTTGAAGAAAATTGATGCTGAAACCATTGAATCCCTTGTAGAGATCATCATTGACCAGCAAATTGATCTTGGGCAATTTGCCAATTCAGACATTACTTTCAGAGACATTAATCGCATCAAAAGAATCTTCAAAAGGATGCTGATCAGTATCTATCACGTTCGCGTGGAATATCCGC
>JABDAW010000040.1 GCA_013288905.1 Bacteroidota bacterium
TTTTAAATGAAATCCGTCATTATCTGCCCCCTAAATCATCAAATACATCAAAGCCAAGAAAAACTACAAACTACCCACAATCCTTGTATATCTCTAAAATCGCAAAAACGACTCTTTTTGGATTTTTCTCCTCAAACCCTGATTTGAGAATAAAAACTCAAGTATCAAGAAGATTAAAAATGGAAAGTTAGTCCTCCGTTAAGTCCGAATGAATAAGGATAACAATAAAAGAAACTATTCCTTGCAAGAGGAGTGATGGAGGTTGTGAATGAAGGTTCCATAAAGATGCTCATTCCATTGTTCAGGTTATATTCAAAACCTGCCCCGGCAATGTAACTGTAATTTGTCTTTCTAAGTCCGCTAATGTTATTGATAATAGTATATTCTGCAGAACCTATATTCACTTTCGCCACTTCTTCCAAGATAAAATTCGCTGCAAGTCCGGTATTCACAAAAACAGAAATTCTATCCTTAGTCACCTTATATTTTACCAACAGAGGCACACTAACAATTTTAATTGTTTGAGCGCAGGAGGCAGTCGTTGTGAGGCTGTCTTTAGCATTCAAAATAACATTTGGCTGATTAGGAATTTCGATGCTGCCACAAGAAGTTCGGTATTTATAATGGTACAAATCATCCGAACCAATGCTTGTATGTATTGTCGCTAAAGTGGACGTATAGGCTATGGTAGAATAGATTCCACCGGTAGAAAGGCTCCAGTTCTTTGATAAATTATACCCACCGGTCACTCCTGAATTAAAAGAATAATTAGAGGTTGATCTATCGGTATAGGAATAAATAGCAGCGGCAAATTGCTGATTCAAAATCTTTAAATGATTCATTGCATATACATTCGGACCATAAAACACTGATACCATCCAACGAGTTATTTTCCCTTTTTCAATATTCAAAATAGAATCTTTTAGAAGTTTGGCCTGGATGGAATCACCTGTATTTAAAAAGGCTTCGGAGGATTTATATTCACTTGAAACAGGTGGAGCATCCTTGACAGTTTGATCAGAAGGAGACGGATTATTTTCATTCAAATCAACTTTTAAAGCATCATGGGAAACTGTTTCAGAAGAAAGATTCTCAGAAGCCTTTGCAGTAGTTTCTGATCTGATAGCTGCCTTGTCATCTTCCTTGCTTTCATTAGAAATTAGTTGAGAATCGGTTAGCTTTTTATCATCTTTCCTGCTATTCGATTTCTCTTCCTTATTCACATTTTTTATAGGAGAATCCCTTTTGATACTCTTATCAACACTTAAACTTGTTTGATTATTTCCACCTGCCACTTGTGGCTTATTAAAGGAAGTTTTATCAGGCGAGCTATTTTTGTTTAGGGAATTATCAGATACATCTTTGTTATTTTCTTTCTTATCATTCTTCAAAGAATTATTATTTGAATCAGCATTATTTGGTTGAATACCCCATCCATTTTGTTCGGTACCAATTATTGTATCCGAATTCAAATTGCCATTACTCTTCCTGCTTGATTTAATCTTTGTTGAATCACTTAATAATGTTGAATGATCCGTCATTAAATAATTATAAGCGACTATTGAAATCAACAATACAGCAAGGCATAAGGATAGCAGTTTAAACCTGTTCCCTCTTTGTTTGTATTGCATAGCTCTCTGTCTTTCAAGATCAGCATCGAGCTTAGTCCATGCGTCCTCAGGAGGATTCATTTTGAATCGGTCTCTCAAAGACTTGATCGTGTTGTTTACATTTTTATTTTCGTCCATTATCTTTGTATTATTTCGTCTAACCTTTCACTATTTTTTTTTATTTCTCTTTGAAGGATTGCTTTAGCACGTGATAAATTTGATTTAGAAGTGCCTTCTGTTATTCCCAGTTCCTCGGCGATTTCTTTATGCTTCAATCCTTCAAATTCATAGAGATTAAAAACAATTTTATACTGAGGAGGAAGCCTGTGAATCATCTGTAGCAAGTCCTCCATTTCAAACTGGCTGAATATGTCATTAGCATCGCTCATCCGAGATTCAACATAATTATCCTCTATGCTTACAAGGACTACCATGCGTTTGTTTTTCCTGAACTTTTCAAGAGCGGTATTCACCATGATAACCCTGATCCAGCCTTCCAGGGAACCTTCTTTTTTAAAGTTTTGAATGTTCTGAAAGACCTTCATAAACCCTTCGTGAAAAGTGTCTTCGGCTTCCTCCCTGCTTGCTGAATACTTATAACATACAGCAAACATCTTGGCACTATACATGTTGTACAGGTTGTTCTGCGACCGCCTGTCCCATGCTATGCAGCCTTTGATTAAATCATCTTCAGTTTCCTTTTCCAATGTTATCTGGTTTTTAAACAAAGATGATATGGTTAAGCGAAAGGTTGCTTTTACAAGAGAATAATATTCAATTCCAAAAGCTTTCCTACTGATGGAATATTAGTATTCATCACTCTTTCGCCTTCTCATAATTCATTTCATTTTCGCCATCCTGAAGGATCATTCGTTGCTTGCTGAGTTCTTTGATTTTAAACCGCCAGACTGTGCCTCCCGCAACATTCAGATGCCCTGTACGAGGATAATCATACTTTATATCCTTACAACCATTAAGGCGAACCTTAGCATTATGAGTATTGAGTCCGTCGAAGTAGATATTTATATTATAATCACCCGAGCCATTCTTTACTTTAATGGAAGCCTTCCCCATGCTGTCGGTAAGGACTTGATTAATAAATTTCATCTTAGGATCGCGGATGCTGATGATAGTGCGAATCATAGGTCTTCTGCTTCCATAGTCTGTAATTGTAAAATCTAAAACAGAATATCCTGCCGAACCTTTATCAGTATTACAGGGTTTATTTGTTATTGCTATTTCATTCTTTACAGAATCATATTCCACAAAGTTCATGATGATGGAGTCACCTTTTATTATGTAAATACCCCTGCCGTTATTCGCTGTAACAGTAGGTCCTATATGATGATATTCAAACATGCTGTCATTCAGAAAGATGAAATGATAAGTCTCCGTCTTTTGCAGCCAGTTGTATTTCCCTGATGGTTTAAGCTGCCCGAATATCGTCATGGGAAGCAGCAATATCAATACTATTAAAGTTTTCATTTATGATTATTTATTGTTGTCCTGATTCATCCTATTCGCCATGTCATTGTATAGTTTTGCTTTAGTCGCATCGCCAAGATTGTTATAGATGATGCTTAAATTCCTATATGATTTAGGATTATCAGGATCCATTTTAATTGCCTTCTCATATTCAGGAATAGCCTCCTGGTATTTCTTCAAGCCCATTAGATACAAGCCTTTGTTAAGATGTGGAAATACATAGTTGGAGTCCAGCTTTATCGCCTCATCGCAGTATTCAAGAGCCTTGTCATACTGGGCAAGCGCCCCATAGGAACAGGCAAGATTATTTATCAAATCAACATTGGGTCCATCGAATTGCTTCTGCGCTATATCATAATATTTGATGGCACTCCTGTAGTCTTCCTTTTTATAATAACAGAATCCTATCGCCATATTTGCATCGGCATAAGGCTTGTTGAGAATGTCAATGGCTTTCTGGAATTCCACAATGGCGCGGTCGAGGATTCTGTCTTGTTCTGCCTTCACAGATTCTCTTGGAGAAATAACATTGAGGAGCGTACTTCCCCAGTTGTAGTGCATCCTTGAGCTATTCGGCGATACTTCTACATCGTGACTGTGCAGTGCAATATTATCTTCCCAATCCATACTCCTGGCAAAAGTCTTTACGGAATATAATCCTGCTATAATAAAGACGATGGTATAGAAAGAACTATTCAGGTTAATAAAATTTCTGACGGTAATAAGTTTGTTGGCAATGATGGAATTATTAGCCTTGGTTAGCTTCATTAACAACAGCGATATTCCCAAACAAAAACCAAGTGATGGAATGAACAGAAACCGCTCTGCCATGGGCGATCCTATCAACATAATGATATTCGAAACAGGTGCCAGCGCAATCAGATAAAACAGGATGGCAAAGGCTATCAGGCTCTTCTTCCTTATATTAATGACAGCATAAATTCCCAATGCAAAATGAATGATGATGCTTAGTATCGGCAGTAAATCTTTGATGCTGTAATTTGGAATCTGATAGTTGGAATAATCATAAGCCAGGGGATGCGGAATGGCAAGCAGGGCAAGGTATCGCAGCATTACATAGAATGCTGTGGCGCGCTGGCTGATGAAATCCGGAGCAGAGGCAATGGAATTATTATACTTCATGAACTCATTGGGTGGGATGGACTGCAAGACGAAATATCTTATTAAAAAGAAGATGCCCGTAGTAGCTATCAATGCCCCAAGGATGCTTGCAATGCCTTTGAATCCGGCAGGTTTGAATACATAGAGCATCAATGGTATCAGCACCAGGAACACGATTCCGGTCTCCTTGGAAAGTATGGAAACAAAATAACACAATGCTGCTATTCCCAAGTCTTTCCATGCCTTGGTATCAAGGAATCTAATGGTCATTAATATGGAAAGTATTCCAAAAATAAAGCACAACAATTCGTCCCCGCTTTTGATACTGTCCACGACTTCCGTATGGATGGGGTGTACTACGAAAAGCAGCGTGGCAGCAAAGGGAATGAGCATACTATAGCCTTCAAATAATTTTGAAAGCATAAGAAAAAGCAGCCAGCAAAGCAAGCTATATAGCATGACATTGACAAGGTGCGGCACATGAGGATTATTGGGAAAAAACTGCCATTCGGTGGCAAACAAAAGTAATGGAACGGGGCGATAGACGGGTCCTCGCAGGTTGGTTCTCTTATACCCAAAGAAATAATCGGTACTCAGAATGGCGGGGAATGCAGCGATGCCGTCTTGCACGATTTTATTATGCGAGACCACATATTCATCATCCAGCGTATAGTCGAAAGAGATGCTCTGGGCATACAGAATAAAAGCCACGGCAGCAATGATTATTCCCAGCGAAATCTTCAGCTTCCTCAATGCACTCTGCTCTGACGAAGACTTCAGGACATCCATATTTTTAGACCGTTTAGTGGTACTCATTCTTGCTTTGGTATTATTTATTTTGAAGTGGCAAAAATAGGGAAAGAATAGTGAATAGTGAACAGTGAATAGTGAATAGTGAACAGTGAATAGTGAACAATGGAGCAGATACATTTGCACTGTTCACTGTTCACTGTTCACTATTCACTATTCACTATTCACTGTTCACTGTTCACTGCCCGCTGATGATCATCTTCCCGATACCTATGACTTCTTTATTCTCATCCATGAGTTTATAGAAATACTATAAACTAAAAGCAAAATCCAATGCCTAAAGCAGGATAACTTCCTATTGTTTCACCACTATTAGAAATGTTTGGATAAGGCTGCCAGTTCAAATTCCATTCATAAAGTGTAACATTATGGTTTATTCCAATATAATTTGCTTCCAGGCAAATCATTATGGCAGTTCTTGGAGAAAGAAATAATTTATAGCCAACTCCAAAATCATACATTAATCCACTACTATAAGTATCAGTATTTGTTTCATAGCCATTAAAACTCTGACTTTCCGAATAACTTTTAGGTGAAAGCAATATTGCATCCCCAATATCTATATAGGCAAAAAAGGAATGCTTATGTTTCCTTATTTCATATCTTAAATCAAAATATATCGGCATATCAATCAAAGTATAATATGATGAATCTTGAAATGGCAACATGTCATGCCAAATTGCTATTGGTTTTTGCTTATTAATTCCAATACCAATTCCTATAAAAAAATGTTTATTGATTTGATATCCCGTAATTGATCTTAGCCCATAAACTAAACCGCTATAAATTTCAATATTCGTTGTATTTGAAAATCCTTGTGTCTTAACATTGTTTTCAAAAGATTCAGAATTTGCACTATAAATGGTTTGCCCGCTCGTGCTCAACCCCATCAACCCAACCACCACCACAATCATCACCAAATTCTTTCCTTTCATATCAATTCCTTTTAAATTATTAAAAAGCAAAATTAGGAAAATAGAATTCATTCAAGCAAGGGACAATAAAAAAATGGGTATATATATCTTCCGTGTACCCACATCTTTTTTCATTGCCGTTGGCTTTAGCCAACGGTTAAATTGAAAGACAATAAGGGGCTTTAGCCCAAATTTAATTGGATTTTTTTGGCTAAAGCCAATTAATATTTCCATTTCTATCCGTTGGCTAAAGCCAACGGCAATGAATTAACAGTTCTAAACAAAGATGTGGGTACACGGTAGATATGTATAGGAGTGCAATTTCGGATTTGAATAGCAGAACATACCTAAAATGGGCTTCTACCTACAGCATGCTTAAAATGTTTTCCGTCGGAGGCATTTCTACTTAGCGGATGCTCTATAGGTTGATATTTGGAGGTATTTCTACTTAGCGGATGCTCAAAAGGATGACCTTTGGAGGTACTTCTACTTAGCGGATGCTCCAAATATTGACCTTTAAAGTTATTTCTACTTAGCGGTAGCTCCAAATGATGACCTTTACAAATCGTTCTACCTTCCTTTGCCTCCAAAAGGGGTTTTGGGAAGAATTTGGTGCCTGAAATTGCCTTCCAAAGAAAAGATGATAAGTTAATGTTTCAACCATTTCAAGGTAAAGGACAGGATAAAACTTTTGAAAGTATTGAATATCCGAATTAATAGTCGTTCTTTGCAGGGTCGAATAAATAAAATCTTATTAAAATTATAAAAAAAATGAATACAGGATTTCACCCTTTCAAAAATTTCATCCTAACCAGTTGCCAGGGCAGCAAAGTCAAGTTAGGTCGCATCGGCGAATTCATGTTCATCGGCTTGACTGAGAATTCCAGCGATAGTTTTATCAATGGCGTTCTTACCGAATTCACCCCTTATCGAAATGATTATAAGGCGGATATTTTGGCTCGCCAGGTGACTCCAGGCGCACAGCATAGCGCTGTGGTCTTGAAGAATCAGGCAATGGGTAAAATCCATAGCACATATTTACATACTTGGGATATTGGTATTCAAGGATTTTATGAGAAAGGAACTCCAGAATATGAAGCCATATTACCTTATGGTTTTAGCAAGATGCATGAAGGCAGTGTGGATGATCAATTGCTTGAACTTGCCGCCATCAT
This sequence comes from Bacteroidota bacterium, assembly GCA_013288905.1. Classification (GTDB taxonomy): domain Bacteria; phylum Bacteroidota; class Bacteroidia; order AKYH767-A; family JABDAW01; genus JABDAW01. Next base: position 7,117 of record JABDAW010000040.1, read on the forward strand.
TGACAGGATGGAGCCATATACTTCCCTGGCAACAATTATGGGCGCAATGGCGACTGTCTATGGAACTGCTTTTGGAGCTCAATTTTCTGTCGGACAAAAGAAAATCGCTGTGAAAACTACTGCCTCAAATCTTGTTAGCGAATATGATATTTATGGCGATATTATCTTCAAGATTTATGGCGAATTGGTTCATCAATATGGAGCCAATGAAAGCATTCTTGCTTTGTATATTGACAAGGCAGAATTGATGAGCAGACCTCAAGATAATGTCATCACCAGAAACGCCTTAGCACATACTGTTGCCGAGATAGCTCCCCGCACCCGCCTGGCAGATGAAGAGATAACGATTATTAATCTTGGAACGGTACCTTTGAACTTCTTCGTGGTTCGCAAACCAGGCGAAGCAAAAGGAATTTTTGTTACCGTCCCTGCCGGAGAAACCTTGACATTTGTCCGTTCACTTTTTGGGAATATGTTATACAGATTTTTTGAAGTAGAAAACTTAAGCCTGACCACTGCCGGTCGTTATGAAATAACTTTTCCGAACTAAGAAATAAGAATTTAAAAGACGGAGGGCTGATGAATAACATGATTCATCAGCCCTCCGCCGTTTATAAGATTTTCTATCGAATATTACATCTTATAGAATTCAAAAACTGTTGATTAAATGAAAGTAATCATCACCTGATTTTTCTCCACCTTATCACCCTTTTTGACGCTGATATTTTTGACGATTCCATCAGCTTGAGCCTTGAGAATATTTTCCATTTTCATGGCTTCCAAAACTATAATCGGATCATTCTTTAAAACCTGTTGCCCCTCCGAAACCCGCACATCGAGGACTAATCCGGGCATTGGAGCTTTCAAATTATCAAGTTTGGCAGCAGATTGAGTATCCATTCCCAAATCATGAAGCAGGGCATCAAATCTATCTTTAACCACCACAGAATATTTGTTGCCATTGATCCTGATGACAAAGGATTTGCCGGAATAATCTGCCTCTAATACCTCCGCTGTAAATGATTTATTGTCCTTAAGAATATGAAAGGCAGGCGTGGCACCCATTTTAATGGAAATAATATCCCATACCGAAACCTGTTCATCAACTTTAATGACACTCCCAGACTCATCAAACGAAACCTGATGCTCTGCCTTGTTATTAATCTCGACTTTATAAAGTTTATCGCTCATCTTTCTTTTATCATTTCACATCATCCCTTTTACTTAAAACCCTGATGCGATAAGGGTCTCGGCAACAAGCATATCCTGCTGGGTAGTGATTTTTATGTTGTTAATATCTCCTTCGATAAGATTAATCACGGCACCCGTTCTTTCGACAACAGTAGCATCATCAGTAAATGAAACATCATAATCCTGTTGATAAGCCTTCCTCAAAATATCTGCATGGAAACATTGAGGGGTCTGGATAATGCGGTAATTATTTCTGTCAACAGCCTTACTTTTTCCATCCTCCAAAACTCTTATCGTCTGATCCATTTTGATGGCAGGAACGGCATTGCCATTGGCTTCGGCATGTTTAAAAATATCTTGAATCAACGCAACCGTTATCAACGGACGCACAGCATCATGAATAGCAACCAGGGCATGACCATGAATTGATTCAAGCCCATTTTTGATAGAATGAAACCGCGTTTCTCCTCCGGCACAGATGTCCTGATTAAACACAAAATCATTTTCAAAACAAAATTGTTCCCAGGAATTTATTCTATCAGGAGGCAAAACTATAACAATCTTTATTCCTGGAATTGCAAACTGAAATTTGTTAATTGTATGAATGATTATCGGTACATCGTTGACAGATAAATACTGTTTAGGAATCGGAGATTTCATGCGCGCTCCAATACCTCCGGCAGCTATGATAACATATTTCTGCATTTCAGTGAATAGTGAATAGTGAATAGTGAAAAGTCCAAAATTCACTTGTGGATTTAAATAGGAAGCGAAACATTATTTCACCTTTTCAGTTTTGAGTAATCTATCTTTTGCAGTTTTAATAGTAGCAATAAGCATTTTAATCAATTCTACACAATCGGCAATTAGACTCTTGGCTAATTTCTCCTCAATAAAATCTGTATCCATTAGCAGAAGTAACCAGTATTCAGTTTCATTTGCTTCCTTTAACGATATCGTCATTTTATAAATAAAATCAGCTCTGCTTTGTCCGAATTCTGCTTCGCGAATCAACGCACCTATTGCGGTTCCGCTTCTTAAAATTTGCTTATTCAAAACAAACTCCTTTTTATTCTTTTGTAAATGAAGTGAAAGTTTAACAACCCGAATAGCGAAGGCATAACTTTTATCTCTCAATATTGACTTCCCCTCCATTTTTCACTATTCACTGTTCACTATTCACTGTTTTACAGAATCAGCATGACGTCGCCGTATGTATAAAAATTATACTTCTCCTTGATGGCTTCCTTGTATGCTTTCATGAGGAAATCATAATCTGCAAATGCACAAACCATCATAAACAAGGTAGATTCAGGCATGTGGAAATTTGTCACCATACAATTCGCAATGCTGAAATCATACGGAGGAAAAATAAATTTATTCGTCCATCCTTCAGAAGGTTTCAACTCACGCTCTGTGGAAACAGAGGACTCGACAGCTCTCATGGTAGTTGTTCCGATAGCACAGATTTTCTTCTTCAATTTGATTCCTTTATTAACAACATCACAGGCTTCTTTAAGTACCTGATATTGTTCGGAATCCATTTTATGTTTAGTCAGATCTTCTACTTCAACAGGGCGAAAAGTTCCCAACCCGATATGCAAGGTTACCTCAGCAAAGTTGATGCCTTTTATTTCTAAACGCTTCATTAATTCTTTCGTGAAATGCAAGCCAGCCGTAGGTGCGGCTACAGCACCTTCATTCCTTGCATAGACCGTCTGATACCTTTCTTTATCTTCTGGTTCGGTTTTTCTTTTAATATATTTAGGAAGAGGAGTATTTCCTAATTTAGTAATTATTTTCTTGAATTCTTCAGGAGTCCCCTCGAATAAAAAACGAATCGTTCTACCTCTGGAAGTGGTATTGTCAATGACTTCTGCGACCAGAGTATCTCCTTCGCCAAAGTATAATTTATTACCAATTCTTATCTTCCTGGCAGGGTCAACAAGTACATCCCAAAGTTTGGTTTCAGGATTCAATTCTCTTAGCAAAAAGACTTCGATTAATGCACCTGTTTTTTCCTTGTTACCATAAAGTCGGGCAGGAAAAACTTTAGTATTATTAAGAATCATTACATCGCCATCATCAAAATATTTAAGGATGTCCTTAAATATCTTGTGTTCGATTTTTCCTGTTTTACGATGCAACACCATCATGCGAGCTTCGTCTCTGTTTTTTGCCGGATGCAGTGCGACAAGATTTTCTGGTAAATTGAATTTGAATTGGGATAATTTCATTAGATTTTATATTACGGTATAAATTTATGATTAATCAGCTATTAAATTTTGAGGGCGCAAATATACTACATTAAAGGAGGATTTTGACAGGCAGGTAAAAATAAATTTATTAATTGACCTGAAACCTTCTTTGTCCAGGGATTTATTGAATTGCCTTTTCCCCCTTTTTATAATTTCGCATCTGATAATTCTGATTAATTATGGCAAAGCGAAAGCTCAATTTAGAATACGATTTCGATTTCATTATGCTTGGAATAGCTTGTTACAACAAAGATTATATGCTTTGTTCGGCAATTAATAACAAGATGAAGATTGATTTGATGAAGGTAGAAGATTTGGTTCTGATTGATTCTAAAACAAAACAAAGCTCGGGCTTCGCAAGGTTCAGTTATGAAGATGAAGATGCCATAGAATACAATGTAATCGCAAATGCAGGCAGTAATAAATCTTATCTAATTCCAGAGCATGAGGTGTTTGATTATTTCTTAGTAATCAAGAATACCAACAGCAATTATGATGTGGATGCTTTGGTGAAGGATTTGAAGGAAATACAAATCGTGATTTTAATTAATAAAATCAATCCAAACAACTTGAAATCAAAGGGAAATCTTATCCTTGATAACTAATATTCGTAACAAAATAAATATAATGAAACAATGAAAAAAGCCATCCTTATTCTCCTGTTCATCGTTCACTGTTCACTATTTACTGTTCATTGCAATGCCCAAGTTCCGAATGGTTCTTATGAAGGGCACATCACTTATTCTTTGGGTGAATTAGCAATTATTGTGAATTTCAATGCCATTAATGATTCCTTAAAAGCAACTATTGATATTCCTTTGCAAGGAGCAAGAAAAATAGAACTGAAGAATGTTAAGTTCACGGATCCTAATATATATTTCGAGCTTCCTGCGGGTCCTGGTTTGGCAAAGTTTGATGGTAAAGTAATGAAGGATAGTATTGTTGGTTCATTCACTCAGGGAGCAGTCGTTGGCACCTTTAAACTTCTAAAAACAAAAGCAGAAGATACTCTTACAAAACAAAAACTTCCATACAAAGAAGAGGCTGTGACCTTCGCGAGTGATGGCAATACTTTAGCCGGGACACTTTCTATTCCCGAAGGTACCGGCAAACATCCGGCTATTATTATGATAAGCGGAAGTGGTGCAAATAACCGTGATGAAGAGATATACGGGTTCAAATTATTCAAGATTATTGCAGATCATTTATCACGATATGGAATTGCGGTTTTGCGGTATGATAAGAGAGGTGTCGGTGAATCAAAGGGTAAGTCTGTAAGTGAATCTACCACGATGGATTTTGCAGGTGATGTCGAGAAAGCTGTACAGTATTTAAAGACAAGGAATGATATAGACACCACTAAAATAGGCTTGTTCGGACATAGTGAAGGAGGAGTTATAGCCCCCATTGTTGCTTCGAGAAATAAGGATATTGATTTTATAATTTTGATGGCGGGTCCAGCCGTTAAAGCAGATGAGGTCTTGAATGAACAGAAGCGATTAATAATGCAATTGGCGGGTAGTTCGAAGGAAGAAATTAATAAAGCAATACAGATGAATAAGGACGTATTCAATGCTACACGAACTGGTAAGGGCATGGATAAAATCAAGAAGCAAATGAAGGATGAGGTTAAGGCAAAGTTTGTTAATGACAGCTCTAAAAATAAACAAACCGATGCTGAATTAGATGCTGCAATTGATGCGCAATTAAAGAGATACGAAAGTGTCTGGTGGAAATATTTTATTGACTTTGACCCAAAGCCTTACCTTGAGAAAGTGAATTGTCCTGTGCTGGCATTATTTGGTGAATTAGATGTTCAGGTTCCTGCAAAGCAAAGTGAACAGCCTATGCGAGATGCACTGAAGAAAGCAGGAAACAAGGATGTAACCATAAATATTATTCCGACAGCAAACCATCTTTTCCAAGAAGCTAAAACCGGTAATATTGATGAATATGCAATGCTTAAGCATGAATTTGCTCCTGGCTTCTTAATTCAGATCAGCGAATGGACACGCAGGGTTTGTAAACTTACAAACTGATTTCAAAATAGGAACGCAGATAAAGAAGATTGCTTATGAAAAGGTATGATCTCTAATTAAAAAATCATACCTTTTCATAAGCAATCTTCTTTATCTGCGTTCCTCTTTTGTCGAAGTGTGTATCTTTGCGCCATGAATAATAACAGGGCATCTTTTGAGGACTTTAAATTTAATAAACAACTGCTGAATGCTATTGCTGATTTAGGTTTTACTGAACCTACTCAAGTGCAGCAGGAAGCTATTCCAAAGGTAATTGGAGGGCAAGACATTCAATGTATAGCACAGACCGGGACGGGTAAAACTGCCGCTTATCTTTTGCCAATATTGATGAAGGTTAAATTTGCTCAAGAGATGAATCCGAGAGCAATGATTATAGTTCCGACAAGAGAATTAGCTGCACAGGTAAAGCTTCAAACGGATCAACTTTCTAAATACACCGACATCCGAAGTGTCGCCGTATATGGGGGTGTTGGAATGAAGAGTCAGATATATGAGATAGAAAAAGGGATTGATATTATTATCGGAACACCGGGCAGATTGATTGATCTTTATCTTGAGAATTATTTGGTATTAAAGAAGATCAATACTCTTGTTCTTGATGAAGCGGATCGCTTATTAGACATTGGTTTCATGAAACAATTCGGTAGGATTCTTGAAATCCTTCCTCGAAAGAGACAGAATCTTTTATTCTCTGCGACCTTATCAGACAAGGTTTTGAAGCTCTGTGAAAACTTCCTGGACTTCCCTGTGATGATCAGGATTCAGCCCGAACAGACCACTGCCAAAGGGATTTCGCAATGTGTATATCATACTCCTAATCTTAAAACCAAAGCCAACCTATTGGAATATTTCATTAATGATAAAGAAACATTCAATAAGGTAATTGTTTTCTGCAAGACCAAAAAGGTGGCTAATAATATCTTCAAGTTCATTATTCGCAAACATGGGGATGAATATGCCAGGGTTCTGCATAGTAACAAAGATCAGAATGCGCGCATCAATTCCATTCAGAGTTTTAAGGAAGGGAAGGTGAAGGTTTTGGTGACGACCGATGTATCTGCCAGAGGCATTGATATTATGGAAGTGAGTCATGTGATTAACTTCGATGTGCCGACTAATTATGAGGAATACATTCATCGTATTGGCAGGACTGGCAGGGCTTTTCAGCATGGTGACTCAATTACATTCGCTACAGATGCAGAGATTTATCACATCGAAAAGATTGAGAAATTAATTAAGAAAAAGATTCCTGTAAAGGACATTCCAAAGGATGTTGAGATAGAAGAAACTCCTGCTGAAGAGCAGCAATTAATCAACCGTGAGATTGATTATCAAAAGCGCAGGGAGGACCCTGAATTCAAAGGTGCATTCCATGAGAAGAAGCCAAGGAAGGAAACTAAAAAGACATCTTACAAAAGGAAGCCGTATAAGAGGATGAGGAGGTAACATCATTCCATGAACAAGAATCATAAAGCCCTTCCCTGGATTCTATTGACGCTGCTTGCCCTGATATGGGGGAGTTCGTTCATATTGATGAAGCGGGGTTTGGATGTTTATACTCCTTCGCAGGTGGCTGCTATCAGGATGGTTATTTCCTTTCTTTGCCTGTTTCCATTTACTATAAAATATGCCCGGAAAGTGCCGAGAGATCGTTGGAAATACATCATAGCAGCGGGCTTGTGTGGCAATGGAATCCCTGCTTTTCTATTCACGGAAGCTGAGACGGGATTGTCAAGTTCTATTGCGGGAGTATTGAATTGTCTGACTCCTGTTTTCATAATCATTGTCGGATATTTATTCTTCAAGATGAGGACTACTTCTGTGAAAGTTATAGGAGTATTTCTTGGCTTTGCCGGAGCGGTTTGTATGATTCTATACAATGCCAAAGGAGGTTTTGAAAGCAATTATTATTATGGATTTTACATCATAGTGGCTTGCATCTTTTATGCTTTCAGTGCTAATATTATCAAGACTTTTCTTGGTGGCATCCATTCCATACATCTCTCTGGATTCGCGCTGTTTGCTATTGGTCCGCCCACTGCTGTTTATCTTTTCTCTACTGACTTTACCACTCGGATCGCTTCGGGACATGCTGCTGTTATCAGCTTTTATTATATTATGCTTCTTGGGGTATTCGGGACTGCGGTATCTCTTATATTATTCAACCATCTTCTGAAAATCTCTACCACTATCTTTGCTTCTTCAGTAACTTATTTTATTCCGGCAGTGGCAGTGATGTGGGGATTATCAGATGGCGAGAAGCTTGGAATACCGCATCTTTTGGGGATGGCGACTATATTGTTTGGGGTTTATTTGATTAATAAAAAAAGAGTGAACAGTGAATAGTGGGTTATGGGTGAAATCCGTCGTTTTGATGTTTAATTGAACTTAAAATAACCCACTCATCAATAGGTTTCACCCATGACCGAATAGTGAATTCATCGGGCGGGATCGGTATGAGCAATTATTACTTGAAGAAGGCTTTAGAATAAAGCGATCCCGCAATTAGATGAAGACTACACACAGACAAACAATATACCCTATCCGAACCTGATAGAAGGTCTGACTATAGACAACATTAACAGGGGTGACACAAACGGATATTACCTATTATCAGTTACCGGATCAATGGTGGTTACCTGATCTTTATAAAAGATATTTACAGTCGAAGAATAATAGGTTACAATGCAGGTGAGAGCTTATTAGCAGAAGCCAATGCTGGGGGCTATGGAAATGGCTTTAAATCTAAGAGGCATTGATCAATATCCCGACCTCATTCATCATTCAGAAAAGGGAAGTAGTTCATTTATCTACCTTAGGTAAAGCTTCTTAAAGAGCACAACATAAGGATGAGCATGTGCGATTCACCCTATGAAAATGCTTATGCTGAAAGGATAAACGGGACGATAAAAACTGAGTATTTAATTCCAAAAAACATAAGTAGTTTTAGTCAGTTGGAGTAATTTAATAAAAAAAGGTCAACTGTGTATTCAGGCATGGTCAATTCACTATTCACTGGTTTTAAACCATCTTATCCGCCTGCACCCACGCCGTGAATTGTTCATCCGTGAGGAGTTCTAATTCGATAGCTGCCTGGCGCAAAGTCTTTTGTTCATGATGAGCTTTCTTGGCAATCTTGGCGGCGTTTTCATAACCGATATGAGTATTTAATGCCGTAACAAGCATCAGGGAATTCTCTAAATTTTCTTTGATAGCAGACATATTTGGTTCGATGCCCATTGCGCAATGTTCATTGAAAGAATTACAGGCATCACCAATCAATCTCGCAGAAATAAGAAGGTTGTATATGATAACCGGCTTGAAGACATTCAATTCAAAATGACCAGTCATGCCGCCCACATTTATTGCAACATCATTACCGATAACTTGTGCACAAACCATCGTCATAGCTTCGGATTGAGTAGGATTAACTTTGCCAGGCATGATGGAAGAACCTGGTTCATTCTCTGGAATAAGCAGCTCTCCAATTCCACAACGCGGTCCTGAAGCAAGTAGGCGAATATCATTGGCAATTTTCATCATCGAAACAGCAACAGTCTTCAAAGCACCTGAAGTTTCAACCATAGCATCATGCGCCGCAAGAGCTTCAAATTTATTCTCGGCAGTGATGAATGGAAGCCCTGTTAATTCAGAAATTTTCTTTGCCACTAATTCAGAATATCCTTTAGGAACATTCAAGCCTGTACCTACCGCCGAACCACCTAAAGCCAATTCAGAAAGATGAGACAATGTATTCTTGATTGCCTTGATTCCATGAGATAATTGTGAGGCATATCCAGAGAATTCCTGACCTAATGTCAGTGGTGTAGCGTCCATAAGATGAGTTCTTCCTATCTTCACAATTCCTTTGAATTCATCGGCTTTATTAACTAAAGTCTTTTGAAGGATTTCTATGTTTGGAATGGTATGTTCGGTAATGATTTTATACGCTGCAATAGACATCGCAGTGGGGAATGTATCATTCGACGACTGGGATTTATTCACATCATCATTCGGGTGAATGGATTTCTTCTCATCTAATAAATTCCCGCCTAATAAAACATGAGCACGGTTGGCGATGACCTCATTCACGTTCATATTGGATTGCGTTCCAGAACCCGTCTGCCAGACTACCAAAGGGAATTCATCATCCCATTTTCCTTCCAATATTTCATCACAAACCTTGGAGATAATATCGCATTTCTCTTTCGGCAATACTCCTAATTCATGATTCGTCAAAGCAGTAGCTTTCTTAAGAATGGCGAATGCTTTAATGATTTCGTCAGGCATCCTTTGTCCACCAATCTTAAAGTTATTTCGCGAACGTTCGGTTTGTGCTCCCCAGTAATGATTCGCAGGAACCTCAACGGGTCCCATCGTGTCTTTTTCTATTCTGTATTCCATAACAATTATTCTTCTTTTGCTTGGAAGAACTCCAATACCCTGCGTGGAGGGCGGCAAAGGAGTCCTTTGTTATGATAAACCACGATAGGACGTTCGATAAGGATCGGGTTTTCAGTCATGATCTTTGTCCATTCATCATCGGTAAAATATTTGCCTTTGAATTTCTTCTTGTATAGTTCCTCTTCCTTGCGAAGGATATACATTGGTCGCATGTTAAGCTTCACCAATAAGTCCTTCAATTCCTGATAGGTAGGCGGCGTAACCAGATACCTGATTATCTTAATCTCTACTCCCTTGGCTTTTAAAAGCTCAAGAGCTTCCCTGCTTTTAGTACAGCGGGGGTTGTGATAAATTGTAAACGAGTTGTCAATTTTTTTTGCTGCCATATTCCATTAAGTATGCTTTTATAAAATCATTTAAATCACCATCCATCACGGCATTCACGTTGGAAGTTTCATAATCCGTGCGGAGGTCTTTCACCAGCTTGTAGGGGTGCATCACATAGTTACGAATCTGTGAGCCCCATTCTATTTTTTTCTTCTTCGATTCCACTTCCGTCTTGGCTTCATTGCGTTTGCGAATCTCCATTTCATACAATTGAGATTTCAACATCTTCAAAGCCTTTTCTTTATTCTGATTCTGGCTTCTCTCCGCCTGACATTCGATAATAATTCCACTTGGAGCATGATGCAAACGCACCGCCGTTTCTACCTTATTGACATTCTGCCCACCCTTACCACCGGAACGAAAAGTATCAAAACTTACATCTGCTAAATTAATTTCAATGTTGATAGAATCATCAACCAAAGGATAAACATATACCGAAGCAAAGGAAGTATGTCGCTTGGCGTTGGCATCAAATGGAGAGATGCGAACCAGGCGATGCACGCCATTCTCGCCCTTCAAATATCCGTATCCATAATCCCCTTCAAATTCCAAGGCACAAGATTTTATTCCGGCAACTTCACCATTCTGCCTGTCTAATTCTTTCACTTTGAAACCATTCTTTTCGCCCCAAAGAATATACATCCGCATGAGCATCTCTGCCCAGTCATTGCTTTCTGTACCACCGGCACCGGAATTAATTTGAAGCACCGCCGAAAGATGATCTTCTTCGCCGCTCAACATATTCTTAAATTCCAGATCCTCAATCAAACGCAAAGTCTCGGAGTATGCCTTATCAGCCTCCGCTTCGGTGGCATCCCCTTCCCTGAAGAAATCAAATATCACAGCCAGGTCATCCATTGACTTTTCGGTAGTATTATAAGCATCGGTCCAGTATTTTTTCATTTTTATTGAGCGAAGGATTTGTTCAGCTTCTTTAGGATTATCCCAGAAATCGGGGGCATGGCTAAGTCGTTCCACATCAGCAATCTCATTAAGTTTGCCATCCACATCAAAGAAACCTCCTTAAAGAAAGGAGGCGGTCTCTTAAATCTCTTAATTGTTCGAAAGTCATAGCGGGCGCAAAATTATAAAAGAAACGGGAATTTAATCAGGATATTTTTTATGCTGATACTATTCATCCCCCTTTTATTGCACCACCGCCAAGGGCGGAATGGTAATGAAAGGAGTTATGAATTATGAGTTATGAGTTATGAGTTTGTGCAAACTCATAAACATACTTCATAACTCATAACTCTTTCACAAACTTCCCTCGTTCAATATCGGTATTGCTTCTTACCTCATAGAAATAAATGCCTGCTTTTAAATTGTCAATTGACAATTGACAATTGTCAATTGATGGAAGCATTTCTTTATAGACTTCTGTGCCGAGAAGGTCGGTGATTATTAATTGCTGATTGGGGGATGGGAGGGATTGATGGATGTTTAGAAGGGTGGTGGCGGGTAATACTTGGGGAAGAAAAAGAATCTATTCGTAATATTCTATTATTACAAATGAACCAACTGAATATACACTTACGCAACTCTCAGCTTCTTCTTTTGTGGCAAATCCTGATTGCATTAATCTTAATCTTAAAGTAGCAGGATCATCTATTATGTAAACCGCATAAAATTTCGTTTTCATATTTAAATTTATAAATTGTGATAAATATTAGTGGATGTAACTTTTTATTATTCTCGATAGAAACCTTCATTATTACCCATAAAGGTATCAATATCTCTTTTATATGAAATTGGTCTTAAGATTCCTAAATTTTTTAATTCCTCTCTAACTCTATTAACATCCTCTTCATTGTTATAATCTTTTGTATAAACACATATTACATAAGAACGCTCTACACTTTTAGATGTTTTTACTTTTGCTCCGATTCCTAATAATCCTTCTTCGGTTGCTTTTTTAATTTTTATCCAAAACTCATCAATATATCCTTTACTTAAATAAATAAGCCATTTCCCAATTAAATTGTTTCCAACATCTTTACTTTTAAGTTCCGTTTCAGGAATAGGCTTGTCATTATCTCTATGAGCCCATAGCCAAACTTTATCAGTAACTTCAGTTGGTAATTCATCCTTAATTTCCTTCTTCTTAGTTTCCTTTTTGGTTACTGGTTTCTTCTTTGTTTCAGATTTAACTTTAGCCATATTATAATTGTTTAACGTTTAGGATAGTCAATTTAATTGAATGGATCGTTATTTGGAAATTTGTTTTTTAAGAATTCCATGATTTTATGA
>JABDAW010000041.1 GCA_013288905.1 Bacteroidota bacterium
GTAATTAATCCTGACTAATATGAAAGGTCGTCCCGCTGGATTGATAGGTATTGTTATATTATTATTACTACCAAAAGCCCATCCCTATGGGACTGAATTATGAAAGAAGTTTATTGTTAATCGGGGATTCTATTTTAGTGTCTGTTTCGGAGTATTATTTTCGCTAACTGCTCTGCTTGAGTTCTTAATTCATTAACAGCGGTGGTTTCCCACAACATTCCTTTTAAGTTAGAACCAAGTGTAAATAAATTGGCATGTTTATTTCCATTTCTATCAACTAACTGATAAGTTTCGGTATCAGCATTGATGCCTAATTTGAGTTCATCTTGTGTTATTATTCCTTTCATCAAACAATTCTTTAGAAAACTTTTCTCCAACAGCATTAAGTCGGTTTCAGGTCCTGTACAATTGATCACTCTTGACACATTAATCTCCTCCTTTTGTTTATGATTTTTACTATAAAACTCAACTTTTACAGAGTCGGGTGTTTCTGAAATATCAATTAGTCTTCCGGCAAATATCTTTAGTTTTCCTTCGATTCTCAGATGCTGCATTTTATCATGAATCTGCAATGGAATCCTATGTCTTGCCACACCCCAAAGATGTCTTAGCCGAGACATGAACAATCGCTTTTCATTGACAGTAAGTTTTTGCCAGATTCTTTGGGTGAAAGGGCGTAATGAATCAATAATCGGTTCTGCTGATAAGCCGAATTCACGAATCAGTTTGATATGTTTATTGAATAGTTTGGTAATGTCGTATAAGGTGGCATCCTCTTTCAGTTCTTCGATTAAATTGGTGTATTTTATACCACTATGTCGGTGAGGCAGAATATTAAATCCGTTAGGTGATATGGAATAGATTTCATTATCAAAACCATGCTCCAGTAAGCCGGAAACAGTATCAACCATTGTTAAACCATTGCCGATAATCAGGATTGGCTTTTTGGAATTTGTATTGCTTACGCAATCAATATTCCAGGGGTTTTGAAAATACTTTTTGCTATTAAAAAAGGAGGTATTTTTTATCTTCGGGTTTCCGGGAATATTGTTGCCTGAAGCTATCACACAGGCATCGAAAGTAAGCGATTCATTATCACTTAAAACTACCGAAACCGTTGTCTCATCAACATCAAGGTCTATTACATAAGCTTCAATGATATTGATTTTAACCTTACCGGCATTTTTTGAATGGATAGTTTCTTTCCAGATATCAGTAAGATATTGCCCGTATAAATATCGTGGAAGAAACGAATTTGCTATAATTGTTTTATCCTTATTTTGGTATGCCGATTGTTTCATTACCCAATCCAGAAAATGATTCGGATCATCAGCAAATGCACTCATTTTAGCAGTGGAAACATTGAGCAGATGCTTCTTAGAATAAGGACTAAATGCGACCCCTTTATTAAAAGTTTCGCGCTCGTTTATGATAGTTATTTCTATTGGCTCGATAGTGTTATTAATCAATTGAACAGCGGTCATCGTCCCCGAAAAACCGCCGCCTATTATTCCTATTTTTCTCATACTATATCCCTTGTTTGCAATCTGTGTTTCATCAGGCGGCAAAGATATACAATAAATTGTTAGACCCGTATCCTTTTACATTCTTGTTTTTCCCATTTAGCCCACTGTTTGCTTCAATGAAATGCACTTCGATGAAGGATAATAAAAAGCATTTTTAAGAAATATTATAAGACTTTATTCTTTAATAAACTTCCCTGTCCATGTCTCATTATCATCCGTTAATGCATAGAAATACATTCCATCACTTAGGAATGAAACATCAACAATATAAGGCTCTTTGGCATTGGATACCGTTGTTGACAAGAGTGTCCTGCCCGTTACATCTCTTATTTGAAATTGAGAGTTGAGAATCGAGAGCTGACAGGAAATGGTAAAGCTGTTAATAGTAGGATTTGGAAAGGTAAAACAACGATTTGAATTGACTGTGATTTCATTAATACCTGTTGTGATATCATGTGCTGTAGAGGAGGATGTACATCCGCTGGCATTGATCACTTTTACTGAGTAGCTGCCGTTTTGGGTTACTACATAGTAGTCATTTATTGCCCCTGAAATCAATAAAGAATTTCTATACCATTGATTGCCGGATAGAGCGCTGGAATGCAAAGTATCATTGCTTTGAGTTATTACAGGTTGGACGGGAGGATTGAAAACAGTGAAATAAAATATTAGCACACTGGTGTCAGAAAATATTCCGCAGGCAGTAGAATCGAATGCTATAAGAGTAATGGTATCATAGCCTGTGTGAGAAATGAGATGAACCGGATTTGTGGAATCACTGGTGCCGCCGCCTGAAAATATCCAATGAAAAGAGGTAGCATAACTGCTGGCATTTATAAAATGAACGTATAGAGGTTTGCAACCATCAGTAGAGTCCACAATAAAGTAACTACGAACCGAATCAGTTGGGATGACACTGACATTCTCGGAAGCCGTTCCTGTGCAACCATAGCCATCGGTAACAGTAACAGTGCAGAGTCCTGTTGCTGTAACGGTTATAGATTGTGAAGTGGAAGAAGTATTCCAAATATAGGAGGAATAATTTCCAGCATTTAATGAAACAGAATCGCCCTGACAGAAAGTTGTCGGACCATTTGCTGTAATAATTGGAGTGGGATTTGGATTAATTGTAAAAGAATGTGTCCCTGTTCCTGCACAACCAAAAGAATCGGTAACAGTGATGCTGTATGTGCCGGTAACATTGACATATATTGATTGCGTTATAGTGCCAGTACTCCAAAGATAGCTTACATAATTAGCCATAAAAAGAAGAGTCGAATCTCCTGCACAGGCAAAGAGATTGCCGGAAATGTGAGGCACAACACTATCCACAGTAACTATAGCATGAGCCGAGGCAGTGCATCCACCACTTCCGGTAACTGTTACAGAATAGCTATTTGATGAGGAAACTATAATAGTTTCTGTAGTTTCCATATTTGACCAAAGGTACAAAGAGCCAGGATTTCCGGCATCTATCGTTAATGAATCTCCATAACAGATGGTATTAAAAGGAGCCATGTTAATTAATACAGGACTTGCCAATGTAACATGAAACGTATCTGTAAAGTTCTGTAAAATATCACAGCCATAAATGCCTTGAACCTGTACCCAATAATCGCCACTATTATAAATTGTAGTAGTTTGCACGGTATCTCCTGTTGACCACAAGTAACTCAAACCACCACTGTTTGCAACAAGTACGGCACTGTCATTACATACAGTAGTATCCCTGTTAATCACGGGAGGAAAGGGTAGTAAAGCATAAGCAGCATCAATATTATTGGGAAGCCCGCCTTGACATAAATTGTTTCCAACCGAAACCGCATTATGAATGAAGGTACAACCTGCACCAATGACATTTGGTGAATCAATAGCATCCAGATAGTGTGTATTATCTTTGGAAATATAAATTTTATTGTCAGGACCCAACTGTAGTGCACCAGCTACAACACTGAATGTTGCTACAGTATATTGCGAAGCCAGGATTGTCGCCTGGTTATTGGAAGAAATATCATATTGATAGATTACATCATTGAAAATATCCCCGGAAGTATAGAGTTTTTTGCTGTCAGACGAGAAAGTTAATCCATAATTATAGTAACCCGCGAATTGAATTATATCAATAGGGTTTGAAATTATTCCTGTGGAATTATCGAAATCATACAACTCTATCTTATTACTTCCAAACAAAGCATTTGCCAGTTTCTTTGTGTTTGGAGAGGCTTTCAGATACCCTACATAATCGTTTCCTGATATATATGTTCCTACATTATTAACGACAGGGTTTGCAATTCCTGCGATAGAAACAAGGTAACAGTAATAAGAATCATCATTATACCCATGAGTGATCACCCAATAATCAATACCATTGCAATGCCTTACCGCAACTAACTTTTCGCAGGCTTGACTCAGCAGTTGAATGTTCTTTATTGTTACATCTCCCAGCCCTATATTTATGGACATATTGACTTCCGAATAACAGATGCCATGGTATCCCATGAATGCATCAGCAGTAAAAATATAATAGATAGTTGTACTGCCTGGTTTTGGCACAATCAAGGCTGATTGCGTCGTAGAAATATTTCCAAACAACCCATATCCATTCGGCATCTGGGCATTGTTTCTATTCCATACCGAAACACCGTTGGTATAGAGCAATAAATTGCCGGCACTGTCAGAAATTGAGGCACATCCCTCTTGAGTTGCCAAGGCACTTCCGTTAACATTAACGGGGCTTCCGGAACTAAAATCCAATGCGCAATTATTACCAAAATACCAGTGTTGGTTTTGATAAAAATTTTGAGCATGTCCTATTTTACTTCCCAGAATAATCAATACTATCATCATTATCTTTTTCATATCTGTGGAGTTTTTATACTCCAAAGTTACGAAGGTTTTTCAGCCCTTCCAAATTTATTTTCAAGTGTTTTAAAAATATTTTTATTTTCTTGTTTTTGCTGCAACTATCGCTCTGAAGGCCCGTATAAATGCTGCTTTCAATACATCTTAGTTCGGTTTTGCTGCAACACTCCGAATATAGAAAAAGAGACTCTTAAAACATTAATCCTTTATAGTGTCTGATACATCAACATTTTATTCTTTACTAAACTTCCCTCTCCATGTTTCTTTATGATTAACGATTAGTGTTTGAAGAATAGAAAGAATAGAAATGGCATTATATAAAATTACTTCAATACTAGTGATAGCAAGGCAAACACTCCGCGTAATTATAAGCATCATCCTTTTATTGTAGCAGCCCAAAAAGGCTTCTATCATAGAAGGATGAAAGTATAAAATTGGGAAGGTAAAAAGAGTGCCAACACTTTCGATTTTTAAAGACAATTATAACAATAATAAATCCTTAAAAAGGCTTTATTCTATATGATTTTATTCTTTAATAAACTTCTCACCCAATGAATTGTCCTTTAATAATATGAGCTTAGAAATTTAATTCATTCTGCTTTTATTAATAGTTTATTCTACCTTATCTTCTTCCAGAATTTCATGAATATAGTAATGTTTGAGATAGTCATAGAAGGAATGTTTATCTATCAATGAAGCAACAAAATTTGAAATGATTGCAGCCAGCATAAGATGCAATATTAAATTGTTTCTGTTGGTCATTTCCAAGACCAGAATCGCTGATGTAAAAGGTGCTCTCGTGATGCCTGTCAAGAAGGATACCATTCCTGCGAGTATCATCAGGTTAGTATCAGAATCGGACAAGTGAAACCATCCCGAAAGTACAGAACCTATGCTTCCTCCCGCGCTTAATCCCGGGGCAAAGACACCTCCCGCAGCACCTGTTGTAAAAGATAATATTGGTCCTATAATTCTTAATAAAGGCATGTACCAATGTGTATATTTATCGGCAGTAAATAGTGTGGATGTCAGCAAAGATTTTCCGGAACCTAAGACTCCTGCATTAATGAAATAAGCTAATGAAGCCATAGCTAATGAACAAAATAATAAGTAAAAAATATGATGAATGTTCTTCTTTAATACTGCTTTCCATTTTAAAATATACCATATAATTTTCGCCATAATACTTCCTGAAAGCCCTGCTATAATGGCAACTAACAAAACACCTAAAAGTATAAAGCTTGATAAATTTGTAACATCAGGAAAACCTATATAAAGATAGGAACCTACCAAACTTTGCACCGTCAATCCTGCTATAATAACAGCCGTAAAGATTGCTGATTTGAAATAACTGAAGTGCATCTTAGTAAGTTCTTCGATGGCAAAGACGATACCTCCGAGAGGGGTATTAAAAGCCGCAGCCAATCCCGCTGCTGCCCCTGTCATTATCATGTTTTTCTTGGAAGTTTTGGGCCACCATGCGGGCAAAGATTCATTAATTTTTCTGAAGATAGAACCTGATATTTGAATGGTCGGACCTTCCCTTCCGATAGCTCCACCACCTATCACCATGATGATGCTTGAAAGTATTTTTATGAAGATAATCCGGAGACTTAAAAGCTTTTTTATTTTATCATTATTCTTTGGTGTTGCAAGTTCTACAGCAGCCATTACTTGCGGGATTCCACTACCTCTGGAATAGGGTGCAAATGTTTTTACCAACCATCTTGCTGCGATGAAACAAACAGGTGTAATGATGAATAATAACCATGAATGGTAATTAAAAATGACTGTTGACAATGACTCCGCAGCAGCAAAACATTTTGCATAAAATACCGCCACCAAACCCGTGATTAAAGATGCTGCCCAGAAGGGTATTGCCTGTAATATATTTTGTTTGAGTTTCTCATTCTTGATTCTGTCAAAAGACTTCTTTGAAAAATTTCTGACAAATAAAATTAGTTGCTTCATTATTCTTGTTTATACAATCTTAGAATGAGATTATTAAGGCTGCAAAATTAGAAAAGAATAAAGCAATAAGTTATTTAAGAAATTTAGCACGGTTTTTGTTAAATAAAAAACCAGAAAAGAATGTATGAAACGAAAGCAAAATATTAACAAAGCAGTAAGCATATTTCTTTATGTGGTAGCTTTATATTATTTGCTGCCTTTCCGCCCGATGTATTTATATTATTCTTCTCAATATCAAACATCAGAAGTAATTATTAATCAGAATGAGGCGAATCAGGCTGATAAAGCCGCAACATTCCAAACAACATTACACCATAACAAGGATACCTTCCCCAAGAAAGAAAAGGTTCGTTTTTTCTTTGATACAGGTATTGCGGTATCCCCTTGTTCTATTACTTTTATTCCGAATAACAAGAACGAAAGGCTTCATTTTTTATATACATTTTATAAGGATCCGTTTACACTTTCTAATTCTTCGAGGGGTCCTCCGTTAGCATAGTTTATTATCAACTGATTCGCTTCAACACTCGCGAATCATGATTCCATTTTCATTTAATGGAATACTTATTTTAAGAGATTTTTTCTTCATGAAAAACCTTCTTAAACAGTTCAAATTAATAATATAAATTGTCTAACATTAATAAAATAATAGAATATGAAAACGGTAAAATTTTTAATCATAATTGTCCTTTCTTCCATGATGTTCTCATGTGTAAGTACCAAGAAATATAACTCCTTGAATGAGAGTTATCAAAAAACCTTAGAAGAAAACAGAAACTACGCAGGGCAGGTAGATAAACTGAAAACAGAGAATAACGGGCTTGAATCTTCTAACAGGGAATTGGCGAGTAAAAACAAGTTGCTTGACGAACAGATAGCCTATCTTAGGTCAAGCGGAAACCAGGTCATCAATACCTTGCAGGACATGTCCGTATTGTCTGCCAAACAGGCTGAAAGCATGAAGGAATCTTTGAAAAATCTTTCTGAAAAGGAGGCTTTTATCAATGGACTTCAGGCAGAGATGAGGCGTAAGGATTCATTGAATATGAACCTGGTGATGAACCTGAAAAGCAGCCTCAAAAATATCAACGATGATGATGTAAATATTAAAGTTGAAAAGGGTGTCGTATATATTGACATCTCTGATAAAATGTTATTCGCCACAGGGCAATATAATGTTACCGAAAGGGCGCGTATGGTCTTAGGAAAAATTGCCAGTGTATTGAATGCTCATCCCGAATTGGATGTAATGGTAGAAGGACATACGGATAATGTTCCGATTCATACTGAATTTATGAATGACAACTGGGATTTAAGTGTCATGCGCGCCACATCTGTGGTGCGAATTCTGGAGCAGCAATACAAAATAAGTCCAGTAAGAATGTCTGCCGCAGGACATGGAAAATATGACCCTATTGCTTCCAATGATACTTCTGATGGAAGAGCGCAAAACCGCAGGACACGCATCATTGTGCTGCCTCAACTTGATCAGTTCTTCAATCTGCTGGTGAAGAAATAAGGCTCTTTTATTAACTGTAAAAAGAAGAATTCATCTGAAATTACATTGATAAAAAGTTTTAGGATTTAAGATCACCAACAAAACAAATTAATGTCATGTTAAAGCATTTTAAAAAACAAGGCTTCTGGAGTCAGACGATTACAATTTACTGGTTATTGATAGTATTATCATTAATAGTAATTGGTAATATTATCCTGATTTTAATTGTCTGACTTCGTAACCTTTTAGTAAAGATTGGAATATGGATTTCCAACAAAACAATTGCCCCACTGATTAGATTTTTTTTTATATATTTATAGTTATTATGTTTCATTTTTAAGACCTGGCGGACTTCAAACTCTGCCGGGTCTTTTGTTTAAATTTCTCATCGGCAAAATTACAGATTGTTTAATCCTCCTGCAAGTTTATTTGAAAGATTGGGAAAAAGAATCTCGCATTTGACTTGATGAATGAGGAATCGTTATTAAGAAAATAGTTATCTTTCATTTCTCAAAAACCTTCCTTCCTTTCATTACAATATTCCAAACAAAAGAAGAAGGATTCTTCAAGCATTTACAAGCTTTCTAAACATCTTTATAGATACTCCTTAGATTCCTTACTTTTCTTCTGAATAATCTATCCTTATTGTTCACTATCTTTACCTTTATCTTCCCTTATCTAATACCTTTCTTTTCATAAAAAAGCAACGACCACGTAAATACTTAGGAAGTCCACAGAAATCCTTAGCATTTCTGTATTAATCCTTAGGATTTGTGATGTAATCCTAAGGATTATATTGGAAATGCTTAGGATTTGTGTAGTCATCCTTAGGATGAATAAGGTGATACTAATGATTTGTCTCTTCATCCTTAGGATTAGCTCGGTAATCCTTAGGATTTGTGAAGTAATACTTAGGATGAACAGAGAGATGCTAAGGATTTCTGTGGACTTCCTAAGTATTTACGTGGTCGTTGCTTTTTTATGTATAAATGCCTCTAAAAGGTCGTTAGATGCTCCTTTTATTTGTCTAAGGATATTATAAATATGGCGAAACGGGATGCTACTATAAGGTGGCACACATCTTTTTAATGACCAAATCAAACCCTTGTGGTCCGTCTTTGGTAATTAATTGATGCATCAGATGAACATAATCGCCTTCTTTCAAACCTTTTATTAAGATCTCTGCAGGAATTGTAGGACAAAGTCTAGTGAAAATATCCCCCTTTAGTGAAATCCACCAATCGTGTGCACTTCTTAGAGGACCTCCTTCGTGAGTTGCCTTCATAATGCCTTCGATTCTCGTGTTTTTCAATCCCCATTGTTGCTTGCCACGAGGGGTAATGGTCTTCGTTCCAAAACCACCCGTTTTAAAAACATCAAGAGCTTTAGTAGGATTATTATTTGCAAAGTTTTGGAACTCGAATAAGATGGCTTGAAGAGCATTAATGAGGTTTGTATGCGCCTGTTCGACACCTGCAGCATCAGAATCTCCATAGGCTTGCGAATATCCCAAAGCCGCCGTAATTTGAACAGGGTCAATGCTCACATAAGGGCTGGTAGCAGAGGTTTCAATCATGTCCTTAGTCTGTTTTGCAATGTCCGCTTTACTGCCTTCAAGATTCAATACTCCAATAATCTTCCGTTGCATCTTTAATGCACCCATCAGGATGATAGTATTATTATTAATGACACAATATTCGCTCTTATGTTGCAACCTTCTTTTGTCTAATTTGCCAAATCGCATGAAGTCAAAAATAAGATCATCTTCCGAAAACTCGGCTTCCACTTCCATACCATATTTAAGGTTACCTTTTTCCATATTAATGGGGTTAATAAAAACTTCCCGAAACATTTTCTCACCCAATAATTCAATCAAATTATCTTGAGAAAATTCTTCTCTTACCTGAAGGAAATTCTTAGTAGATTTCCTGGAATCAAATTCATCAAAAGGGCACAGTGCCGTGCCATATTCCTTCTTAAAATACCTCTTGATTTGTTTCTCTGATAATTCACCGATTGGCTGATCTTTAATAAGACCAATCATTCTCTTTTTCGTTTCTAAATTAATTTCTTGCATACTCTTTTATAATTAAAATTTCTGCGTCCGGCAGTGCGGTCCTGAAATAATATTCAGGGTACAAAATTAGTATTATATGAATGAGCGGAGTGCAGGACTGATTTATTTTAATGTTATTTAATTTCGTTTGGTATATTCGCCCAATGAAAAAATCCTCCGAGGGAATCAAAAAAATTATGAACAGGAAGCTGGTATTTATATTCTTTGTTTTGGGCATGAATACCTATTTTGTGGCTGCACAAAAGACTAATCCCAAGACCCAGAAACCTGTCACTACATCCCAAAAAACAGAAGTGAATGAATACGCCGAAACTGACAGGAAAGCCCTGCTGCTGCCTGATTCATTGACAGCTACTACTGATAATATTGCAGCATTCATTACTAATAATTTCAATACCGATAAAGAAAAAGTTAGGGCGATATTTATCTGGATTGCTACCAACATTCAATATGATGTTGACAATATGTTTGCTATAAATTTTTATGAAAAGAAGGAAGATAAAATCACAAAACCGCTGAAGACAAGGAAAGGGATTTGTGAGAATTATGCAGCTCTGTTCACGGATATTTGTTTGAAGGCAGGAATAAAATCATATATGGTGGAAGGATATACAAAACAGAATGGATTTACAGATTATATTCCTCATGCCTGGTGTGCTGCAATGGTTGATTCTGCTTGGTTTCTGTTTGATCCCACATGGGGCTCTGGATATATTAATAGTGGTAAGTTTGTAAAGAAAATCAATAATGATTACTTCAAAGCGCGACCATCTTATTTGATAAAATCGCACATACCTTTTGATTATTTGTGGCAGTTTTTAAATTATCCGGTTACCAATCAGGAATTTTATGAAGGAAAAACAGAACAGGATAAATCAAAGCCATATTTTAATTATCAGGATTCTATTATTGCCTATGATAATTTAAGTCATATAGACCAACTATCCGCATCTGCCATACGTATTGAAGCAAATGGAGTCAGGAATTCCATGATATTTGACCGCCTTCATCATATCAAAGCAGAGATAGAAAACATAAGACAAAATCAAATTGTTTCGCTCTATAATTCCGCTGTTTCAGATTATAATGATGCGATAAATTATTACAATGATTTTATACAATATCGCAATAAACAATTTACTCCGAAGAAAACTGATCCTGAGATTCAAAGTATGATAGATGTCGCGGATGATAAGGTAAAAGCTTCTAGAAAGAAATTGAAAGAAATAAAAGATCCCGATGCAAATATTTCTTCTTCTATGATGCAACTTACAAAGTCTTTGGATGAAATTTCAACACACATTCAAGAGCAGCAAGATTGGCTGAAAATATATTTCAGCAAAGGAAAAGCGGGACGAAAGAACATGTTTTATGATCGTAAGGTTAGCTGGTTTGGAATACCTTTGAACTGATGAATTGGTATATATGAAGGGGTTTTGTCTCATTCCTTCGAAACAGAGTTTCATCATCAAAAAATTACTCCAAAATAATGTTATAAACAATCAGCTATTTGATGAGGATAGTTTTAGAATTATTTAAAACCACTTTTATCATGGAATTCCTTCTTGAATATATAAGATTGTCTTTTTAATTCTTAATCTTCATTACATAAATAATGCTTAATTTTGTGCTCTGAATAATTAAAACGAGATCGAATGAAGCATAGCTTTTTTGTAATATTAGCATTTGTAATTTTGTTTGCGAATACTATTTTTGCTCAATCGGGAAGAGTGATCATTCCCTATGATACCGCTAACTTCTATATCGAAAGTGATACAAATAAAATCTATACTTATGCCGATTTCATGCCACAATTTCCGGGTGGCGATGATTCCCTGAATGCCTTTGTGAGAAGGAATGCGAAGTTTCCCGAGAAGGCTTTTAAAGATGGAATTTCCGGTAAGGTTTGGTTCACTTTTGTCATTGATACGCAAGGAAGATTGAAGAATGTGAAAGTTCTTTCGAGCCTTAGGAAGGATTGTGATATGGAAGGTCTTCGTGTAATTTCATTGATGCCAAATTGGATTCCCGGAATGAGGGATGGCAAGAAGGTAGAGGTGAATTATAATTTCCCTATGGAATTTGTCATCCATAAGAAATGAGATATTCTTAGAAATAAAATGGATGAAACAGGAATTTAGTAACCCTGTTATATTCCAAAGACGGGAACATTACCTTTATCAGGTTCAACAGATCAAAGGCTGTATTCACTGCCTTTGACTTCGTATTTATTTGTGACAAATCAACATCCAATGAGAAATAATATTGACGGTGCCGGTCTAAATTTGGAAGGTCATTTCCATTATATGACACAGGGTTCATTCTCGCTCCCAGCATACCGTCGGCACCATATCCGAAGGCAACATTCAACCATCTCGGAACAGCACTGCTTCTGTTCATAAAATCATACATATTGATAGAAACCCAATCTGAAAGTCCGTTATAATCCTTGATAGCATTGGAAGGAAAATCATTACCCAGCAAGTCAGGTCGCAAATCGGCTTCCGGTGAATGATGATATGAAAACTTCAACTGAATCCGCTGCTGCCCCCATGCCAATTGCTCGCCAATGCAAATGAAAGCACCGGCAAAGTTGGCAGTCATGTCACCAATGGAAAAACCATATTCAGAAGATAATCCATCTAAACATTCAAAGGTGGTATTATATGCAGCACCAACTAAACCACCATACCAAGTAGCTTGATTCTTTTTCACTCCTGCCCAATTCAATACATCTATTCCTAGGCTTCCCAAATAATATGCTACCACACAATGGCCACCTTTATCCATCTGCAACCATTCACCATTATCATCAAAGAAATGGAAACTACTTTGAGGATAATTTTTGTACCAAAGTTCATACAATCCAAACATTGAAGATACATACATGGCACCAGCAGTTACGCCAATAATCTTCATCCGTTGCTGGTCATAAGTTGGGGAAGGATCGAAGAAATTCAGTTTCTGATTCTGGGAAAAAGATGGAAGATTGAAAGAAGTAAGAATAAGAAGTATCGAAAAAGAAAGCAGTGTGTTTCGCATCGTTTCTATTTACGAGTGCAATGTATTTTCGAATGCTTTAAGAATCGCCAATGCCCTTTCTTTAGTGGAAGATTCCGCATAACTTCGAAGGACAGGTTCGGTGCCTGATGCGCGAATCATCAACCAATCTCCATTCTCAAAGAAGTATTTCCAGCCATCAATATCTTCAACCCTGACTACTTTGTAATTTCCTAAAGAATTATACTTTCCACTCTTGCAATTAGAGATAACCTGTTGTTTTAATTCTTCGGAAATATGCAAGTCCGCTCGCTCAAAAGAGAAGGCACCTACAATGTCATAAACCTCTTGAATCAAATCATCAATACTCTTGCCAGACTTCGCCATATATTCCCAAAGAATCAAACCAATCCATATACCATCCCGTTCTGGAATATGACCTTTGATGGCAATGCCACCGGACTCTTCACCACCAAGAAGTACATCTTCATGAATCATTATTTCACAGATATATTTGAAGCCAACCTTCACCACCTCTATCTCCAAACCATAGTGTTTACAGAGCTTCTCGACCTTCGGAGTAACAGAAAACGCCACTACTACTTTGCCGCGCATACCTTTGATTTCATAAAGATATTTGATTAATAAAAGAATGATATGATGCGAATCAACAAAGTATCCCTTGCCATCATAAAGCCCTATCCTGTCGGCATCTCCATCAGTTACCAACCCACAATCTATGTTCTCGGAAAGCTTTATCAACTCCTTGAATTCAGTAAGATTCTTGTCAATAGGTTCAGGAGCCTGACCCATGAAAGATGGATTGTAATCGCAATGAAGGAAAGTAATATCAGGGAATAACCTTCGCATCACATTTTGCCCTGCGCCATACATGGCATCATAAGCAAATGACAATTTGGAATCCCTAATCAGATCAAGATGAAAATGCTTCTGCACATGTTCGCAATACATGGTTTCGAGGTCTATATATTCAATCTTCTTTTCTTTAATTAAATCCTCCAATGAAAGCGAAGAAGAATCAACAGGTGAAACATCAGGAATCATCTTTTCAATCTCCTCAACCATTAATGGAACAAGGGGTCCGCCATAAGGTCCCTTTAATTTATAACCATTATATTCGGGAGGATTATGGCTTGCTGTAATAATAATTCCAAGGTCTGCTTTAAGATTGACAGTTCCCAATGAAATCATCGGCGTTGAAACAAATCCTTCGGCGAGATATACCTTAACACCTCTACTTGCAAGCACTTTCGCAACGGCTTCTGCAAATAATTGTCCTCCAAAACGACAATCATGCCCAACGACAATCGAAGGGTTTTTCTTCTTCGACAATGCCCATTCAGCAGTTGAATAAGCCACTCTCTCCACATTAGCAACGGTAAATTCTTTAGCAATTATCGCTCTCCAACCGTCTGTACCGAACTTAATTTTATCCATGATGTTTCTATTAAATATTTATTCTGATTCCTTAACGTATTTATTTATTTGTTTCCAATCTGCATTGAATAAAGCCTGCTGATACTTATAAGACTTCGCCTTTTCAATTGCTTGATTATTGATTTTATTAATCACATAAAAGAACTGCTTCTCTTTCAGAAAGTCCTCTATTCCCTTGAAGTTTACAACCATATCCCAACTATTGAATTCTTCCTTCGCCACAGATTTAAGAGGAGAATCGTTAACAAAAATAATTATGGAATCTGGCTGGAAACTTATATAATCCCCATTCTTATCCCAGGTTTCAGTTATTTCAACTTTACCTACTCTAATATGTTTTGTTGGATTATTCAATAAAGAATCCGTGAATGGAATTTCAGCGAGGTGATAATAAATGCTCATATTGTTATTAAGATATTCGGCTAAAGAACTCAATAATAGGTTCCCATTATCAAGCGTCTTATCATCCTTCAAGCGATGATTCTCGGTGATGAAATAAGAAACTCTTTTATCCACAATTAATTCTTCAAGGTCGGGAGAATAAATATTTCTCTCAAAAGCTAATTTCTTTATTCGCTCTGATTCATCCTTTGTTTTCACTATTTCCTGACCAAACTGAATCATGTTATAGTTGTATTTTTTCATCTTCAAAACCCACTCATAAGGAACAAAACAATAGCCATCAGCATTGGTTTCCACATAAGAAGTTTTAATGAGATTCAAAGCATCATTATATTCCACATAGCCATAGTTGATTTCCACTTTGCCATTCGTCTTTTTGGCGAATTCAAAGCCCAAGGTCTTTACTTTTAATTGAGATTTCTTGGTCTCCCAAAGTTCATAAACAAAGATATTTTCAACTGCCGTGAATTGTGTATTGCCAGACTTTTCAATTGCCAGTAAAGTGGCAGGCATCAATTGCAATTGCTTCTTTTGTGAATCCCAAAGTTTGATTTTACCATCCACAATTCCATTATAAATCAAGGAAGCTAAACCACTCACGATATTATATCCAAGAGAGTCGGGTTGCTCTGCTTTTACTATGCTAAAGATTACCGGAACAGCATCAGAAGATGGCACTGCATCTATCTTTTCTGATGCCATTATCACCAAACAAAAGTATAATATTACGGTACTAATTCTCTTCTTCATCAGCTATTATTTAAGGACGGCAAAAGTAAATAAAAATCAATAATGGTTAAAAGAGATTTTCAAACTTAAACCCTCATTAATATACTTCCTCTAAGATTAGAATAATTTTAGCATAAATTTTGTTGGTAAATAATTAAAAGGAGAATCAAAATATGAAAAATGTTT
Organism: Bacteroidota bacterium; assembly: GCA_013288905.1. Taxonomy (GTDB): domain Bacteria; phylum Bacteroidota; class Bacteroidia; order AKYH767-A; family JABDAW01; genus JABDAW01. The sequence goes on from JABDAW010000041.1 coordinate 15,710, forward strand.
TTATTGGATTAATGATTGTGTTGCTTGCAGGGTGTGCCACTACTGGTGTTACGACCTTATACAAGACCAAACAAGCTGTTAGTGTTAAGAGTATTGGGTTTGCGGATCTAAGTAATGATTCTTCGCTATCTAAAATCTTTCCGCCTACTAATGATATCTTCAAACAAACCCTGCCAATAGCTTTTGAAGAATTCGGCGTGAAAGATGTACAGCATCTTACTGATAGATTCCAGTTTCAGATGCCAGATACCGAAGCTATAAAAGTTGCTTGTCAAAAGAACGATCTTGATGCAGTATTGATCACCAATTTAAAATTCATTAATATAGCTATGAGACGCGGGTACATGCGGATGCGCGGGCAAGCTGAGCATCATACCGAAGTTGAAATGAAGCTATTCGACAAGAATGGCAAGCTGCTTTTTGATGAGAAATATAACACCTATTACGGTAATACTTATAACCAACGCCCCACCGCCAAGATGACTATTCATGATGGCACAAGAGGCGATATTATTGCCATCATGGGCGATATCAATCCTGCTGCCCATCCTGTTAATCAGCCGGAGAAGAAGAATGATTATTATGATTACTAATTTAGATGAGGTATGAAGGTATAGAGGTATAGGTTATAAAGGTATAAAGCATTTACTACTTTTGCACCTCTGTACCTTTATACCCTATACTTTTATATCCAATACCAAAAAATGAAACAATTTATCACCTTAATAGCTATTGCCTTTATTTCTCTTTCTTTTATTCAGAATAATAATGGGTGGAAGGAATTCAAGCCCTTGCACGGTGGTTGTTCTGTGGAGATGCCGGGCGTTCCGATGGTTAGAAGCGATAAGAAAAAAGATTCTCTCAAGAATGTCAGACAGATGGTTTTCTTCCTTGAGCCACCAAAAGGAACAGACGATAATTTAGTCTATGGCTTGTCTTACACTTTCTTTCAGGCGGGTACTATTCACAAGGATTCTGCGGGTATTGACAACTTTTTTATTCAATTAAAAAATGAGATGCTTGCCAATCTTCATGCGAAACTTTTATCCGAAAAAGAGATTCATTACAACAGCTATCCCGGCAGGAAATACAAGGTCTCCATCAAGAATGGCACGGCTGTGATTCTGTTCAGAAATTACCTGATGCAGGATAAATATTACACCCTCCAGGTGTGTACCCCTGTTGAAAATGACAACAATATCGCTGTCACAAAATTCTTTGATTCTTTTAAGATTTTAGCGAAGTGATTCGTACGAAAAAGTTGATTCCATAATAGGAAAACGATTCTTATTCCGGATCCTGATTGTTCGGTTCGTCCCCTTTGTTACCCTTCCTGGCTTCCGGGTTTAGATATTCCTCATTTTCATAAACCACTTTATTAAATACAAAAACACAAACTTCATTCACATCGCGGTGTTTAGACAAATTATGGATGATGGATAAGGCTGAATTGTATGAATAAAATTTCATGTGATAATACATATATACCAGCCCCTTAAATGAAATGCAACCAACGCAGACAGTGGTTTCGGGATAGGTCTCCTTCTTATTCACGATGTGCTGGAAGTAGATGGAATTATTTATTTGTTCCTTAATCGGTGGCAATAAATGTTCAAATAATTCATTAACAACAGCATCATAATCTGCCTCATTTTTCATTGTGAATTTCTTCTCAATGGCAATTTGTTTGAACTGTTCTATGGCATCTAATACGGGTTTCAAGCAATAACTGAATTCATTGATCGCTGCTTTCAATTGATTATAATTAAGGCTTTTGATATTTGGAATGGTATATAATTCTCGCCAGGAGGTATCTATACTCTGCTGCATTTCACTTTTTCCTTTATTAAAATTTTCCTTATCAATACCCTCTGGTTTCTCTTCTTTTGGCTGATGGAGTTCGGATGGCATCACGATCATTTTATCATAATCTATCAACGATTGAGTAAGGTGTTTTATAAACATATCCTCTGCCTGGAATTTATTGAAATGCCTTGGTGGACAAAGGTTTGAGATGACGTTGTCCCTGAAAAAATTTATAACTTCCACCGCCTCAAAAGTCTCAATTGCTTTTAAGTTTAATTCATTTACACTTTTCAGCTTTTCTCTCAAATGTTGTTCATTTTTTTCCCTTATTACAAGGGCTTTCCTGGGTGGATGCTTATGTGCCCGCATCTCTTTTATTATTTTAATAAAAGTATCCCAATTTTCATGAAATTCCGGACCTTCATTATGGGCAAAAAACCTCTTTATCAAGCCTATTTTATATCCTTCATTCATCAATTCTGGATGAAGGTAATCATCAATATAAATGCCTAATTCACAATAAGTGGTCGTCTTGATGCCTGTCACTAAAAGCGACCGAATAGCAACTCCTTCATTTATAAAAAAGGACGCTTTGGAGGTGGGATGGTAGTATATAAATTCCATAGTATTAATTATTGTGCCCGATTATCTCGGAATGTATTGAATTATAGTCTCACCAAAAGGTCTGCTGCCGATATTATTGGAATAACAATTTCGGATATGAACTTCCTTTCCGGCATCCTTCATGGCGAATTTTATCAGCACATCCATCATCTAGGAATCCTTGCCCCAATGCAGAAAATCAGATTCGGTTTTAGGCTGTGCATATTTTATATTACCCTTATCATCAACAACAATTTTCCCATCCATATCCAGAGTAATTTCACAAATAAAAACCCAGGGATTCCAAACGCAAAACACCATCCGGTTTCCCTCTCCCATTTGTTATCGTATCCTCTTCATGGATCGTAATTTGCAATGAAGCAGTAGTATCAATTTTGTGAGGTTTCGGATGCGATTTCGGTTTGGTATTATGGTAAATGCTGCCGGTATCAATATGAATATACATCTCCAGTTTCTTGCCATTGGGAATAAAAGGATTATTTTTTACCCACCTTTTCACAAAAGTATTCATGACGGGTTCATAGACTTTTCGCCAATTTTGTTTAGTAGTAGTTTGCAAAGGCGAGCGAGTCAGCCGTTGTTCAAGACTTGCTACCGCAAAAGCCGGATCCCAGATATTTTTTTCCGGAGTCAGCAAATTATATTCCTCCACCGGAATTTTCCAGACAACAATATTAAGCCCGCAATCTTCATAAATGGAGTTTTGTTTTAAATCGAATCTTTTATCGGTTAGCATTTTAGATTTAATATGTATTAGTAAATGGTTTTTATTGTTATTCCAGAGCCTCTGGAAAGAATTCCACAACTCTCGGAAAGAATTCCAGAACTCTCAGAGAGAATTCCAGAACCTCTGGAATGAATAATTATTTGATAAGGAAATAGATTAATACCAATGTTTTCCGGTTTAAAACCATAGAATAACAAGTATTGAAAGACAAAGCAAATGTTCCTTACCTCCATGTCTTGAGGGTATTAGCCAAAGGCAAAATAATAACCCTCATTGGAGAATTAAAAAATAATATCGAACAGGAATTTTTCATCGGTGCAAAGATGCACAAAATTTAATTAATGGAATTTAGGGATTGGTCATGGGTTAAATCGTTTGATTAGGTTGAATAGGTTCATTAAGTTTGTAAATACGATTCCTATAATAGTCTTGCATGGATCGCGAT
>JABDAW010000042.1:0-426 GCA_013288905.1 Bacteroidota bacterium
TACCAAGCCAAAAGAAAAATTAGAAACAGCCAAAGCATGAACATTTTCTCATTAGAAAACAAAGTTGCGATTGTAACAGGAGCCTTGGGTTTACTGGGCAAACAGCATTGCGCTGCATTAGCAAATGCGGGTGCAAATGTTGTCGTAGCAGATATGGATGAAAAGGCTTGTATTGAATTTGCAACTACTCTTGGCACTAATCATTTAGGTATTAAAATGGATGTTACGGATGAGAAATCATTAGAGGCTTCAAGAGATATTATCATGAATAAATATGGCCATATTGATGTATTAGTCAACAATGCCGCTATCAATGATAAATTTGAAGATGCATCGAATATCCTTAATCAATCGAAGTTTGAAAACTATCCCCTTGACTTATGGCAGCGATCATTGCAAGTCAATATTACCGGGGTATTTCTTTGC
>JABDAW010000042.1:436-19124 GCA_013288905.1 Bacteroidota bacterium
GTCTTTGGAATGGTGATGGCAAATCAAAATTCCGGCAGCATTATCAACATTGCTTCGACTTATGGAATTGTTGCGCCGGATCAGAATCTTTATCTGGATGAAAATAATAATCAGACCTTCTATAAGACTGCATCTTACCCAACTACTAAAGGTGCAGTAATTAGTTTTACGAGATTCCTTGCAGCCTATTGGGGACCAAAAAATGTTCGTGTTAATTCATTGTCGCCAGGCGGTGTTGAGAATAACCACGAAAACTTCTTCGTCAATAATTACAGCAAGAAGACGCCTCTCGGTAGGATGTCATCTCCGACCGATTATCATGGGGCAATTGTTTTCTTGGCGAGCGAGGCATCAAGCTATATGACGGGTGCTAATTTGGTTGTGGATGGAGGATTTACTGCAATTTAAACCTAAAAAATGAACAATTACATTATAAACGAAGCCTCAAACCCTTCCTCCCATCATTCCGGCGCATGCTCCAGCCATTCCGGCGCACGCTCCCACCATTCCAGCGCATGCTCCCACCATTTCGGCGCACGCTCCCATCATTCCGGCGCATGCTCCCATCATTTCGGCGCACGCTCCAGCCATTTCGGCGCAAGCTCCCATCATTCCGGCGCACGCTCCCATCATTTCGGCGCAGGTCTCATTTCGTATTATTCAATTAAATTATCAATATAAAACTTTCTTAAAAGTATGCACTAAATAAATAATAAACCAAAAAAATATAAATATGAAAGCAATTCAAATTACAGAAAAAAGAAGCATTGGCGCAGGGCATCCTGTGTATATCATTGCTGAAATCGGTATTAATCACAATGGCTCATTGGCTATTGCAAAGGCATTAATTGATGAGGCTGTTACAGCAGGTTGTGATGCTGTGAAATTCCAAAAAAGAACTCCTGAATTGTGTGTTCCGAAGGAGCAACGTCTTCAGGAGCGCGATACGCCTTGGGGCAGAATGACATACATTGATTATCGTTATAAAGTTGAATTTAATCAGAGCGATTATGAGGCGATTGATGCCTATTGCAAGAACAAAGGTATTGATTGGTTTGCATCTTGTTGGGATGAGGAAAGTGTTGATTTCATTGAACAATTCAACCCTCCTGTTTATAAAATGGCTTCGGCTTCTTTGACGGATCATAACCTGATTCGTAAAGTAAAAAATACAGGAAGACCATACATGCTCTCTACAGGCATGTCCACGATGGATGAAATTATTAATACCACAAAAGAATTTGGTTTGAATAAAGTGATGATTGCTCATTCTACATCTGCCTATCCATGCGCTGTTGATGAATTAAATTTGAATATGATAAAGACGCTTCAAGGTATATTTCCTGAAACTCCAATTGGGTATTCCGGTCATGAGACAGGGCTTGCTCCTTCCTTGGTGGCTGCGGCTTTGGGTGCTACTTTTATTGAAAGACATTTCACCCTCGACCGTGCTATGTGGGGCTCTGATCAGGCGGCTTCTGTTGAACCACAAGGGATGCATCGCTTGGTGCGAGATATTCGTGATTTAGAGAAGTCTTTGGGCGATGGTGTCAAGAAAGTTTATCCAAGCGAAATGAATAGTCTCAAGCGTTTGAGAAGAGATACTTTTTTCGCATCGAAAGAAGGTATAGGGCATAAGGGTATAGCGGTATAAAGATGCCTCATACCTTATACCATATACCTCTAATACCCTTATACCCAAAATGAGTAGTTTTGAAGTAATTACGACCTCCATTCTCCTTGTATGGATGGCTTTGATAGTGGTTCTTGAACAAAAGTTTCCATACAAAAAAGGGATTCCAATTTTAAGAGAAGGCTTCTGGACAGACCTGATTTGGTACACTTTGATTCAAAGCTATTTTCTCAAGATCATTATTTTCGATTACATCATTCTTCCTGTTGACCACCGCTATCATTTATCTTTTGATTTATTAAATAATATTCCTCTTTGGGGTCAGGTAATTTTCTTTTTGGTTATTCACGACTTCTATATCTATTGGTTTCATCGCTGGCAGCATTCTTCCAAGATTCTTTGGAGGACGCATGAGGCGCATCATTCCAACAAAGAAGTGGATTGGCTTGCAGGGTCTCGGTCACATAGTTTGGAAATTATTATAAACCAGACAGTCGAGTTTCTTCCAATCGTTTTGCTTGGCGCGAATCCTTTAGTTGTGCCTCTGAAAGCCTTGTTGGATGCGGTATGGGGAATGTATATTCATTCAAATATAAATATCAAAGCCGGCAAATTACAATACATCATTAACGGTCCGCAAATGCATCAATGGCATCATGCAAATGACCGAAAAGTTTTCCATGCCAACTTCGCAACCAAGCTGGCTCTGTGGGATTGGCTCTTCGGAACGGGCTATCTCCCTGAACATAAGCCTGATGAATTCGGGTTGTATTATGAATACCCAAAGGATTATTTCCTTCAGCATCTCTTTGCCTTCCGTCCTTTGAAAAAAAATAAGTTCGCAGCGTTTTGGTTCACGAGCCCATTGATTGATATGCGACAGTTCTGGGTAAAAGTAGGACGCAGACTTAAACAATTATTCACCATCGAAAACGAATATTTGAAATCCTTTTTAGTTTATTTCAAAAGCAATAACTCCGCATGAAACTACTTTCCTGGACATATCTTTTCATCGCAGCAGGCTTGGAAATAGTCTGGGTCTATTGTTTGAAGTTCATGGAACTAAAGAAAATAGCCTCCATAGGTTTCAGTGGAATGCTTTCCAATAAACAATCAATGTTATTGCTAATTCCGGTCATCGGATATGCTGTGACTGGGGTCGGTAACATCATCTTTTTCTATCTTGCCATGAAGCAAATCCCCACCTCCGTAGCCTTTGCTGCCTGGATGGCTATCACTCTTTCCGGAGTAAAGGTGATTGATACAATAGTCTTCAAGGAAAATATTTCCATTATTCAATACATCTGCTTCGCCATGATTATTCTTGGAATAATAGGACTGAAGAAGACATTTTAAGAGATGTTCATCCTTTTATATTAAAACCCACGAGATTAATTATCAATCAAAAATATCCTTCCTGTGACCGACGTCTGTCATATCTATCAAAAGAATCTTATCAAGTATTAAATTTTCTTCCGTTTTTTTCAATCATCTTAAAAGCCTCGTCAATAGGGACGGAAACTTCTTTTGATGTTTTGGCTTTATCATAAGCTCTCACATCTTTCAGGTTTTCTAATTCGACAATTTTCTTCTGATAATCTTCGATAGTAATAATGACTTCTACTTTCTTTCCTTTGATATCTGTAACAAATTTCGCTTTCATTTTATAAGTTTTTTATTCCCCGAAAAAACAGCAAAGGAATGGGAGGGAATGTGGGTATACGGAAATAGAGGGAATAGGGTATAGAGGTATAGGGTATACGGATATAGAGGTGAATATTTATACCCTATACCTTTATTCCATATACCTTTATACCCTATTCCCCCTATACCTCCATACCCTATTCCCGCTATACCTTTATTCCCCATTCTTTTTTCCGTATCTTCGCCCCAATCCTCTGCGATTATTCCTTCCAAAAGTAACCGATGTCGGCAACAGGTATAGGGAACGCGAAGTAAGTGTGCGTATGGATGAAGAAGTGTTTAAGTGGTTGTCGCCAAAGGAGGTTGTTGAGCTTCAGGAGTTCACAAAAATAGCTTTGAAGAAGTCGAGATTCAGCGGTAGATCGAGCTTTCACGACATTTCCCTGAATGTAATGCTGAATAATGAGGGCAAGACTTTGAAGGTTCATAAGAAATTAATTAATCCTGAAATCAATAAGCAATTTAAGATATGGTATCTTAGTAAATTTGGTGAGGAATATTTGGAGGAGATTGCATATTCTGCAGTGAGGTGGTTGAGAAATAAGCTAATGGATAATCCAGAGTATAAAAAGAAACATCTGGCACGGAATAATCAATGGGAAAAGGATGATCGGGAACGGCATTCGCGCCATAGTAAAAGGCGAAATACCAAGGCAAGAAAGAAGGCGCAGGGGAAGGCTACAGAAAAAAAGGCGATTGAGAAGGAAATCAAGAAAAATTTGGGTAAAACGGGGTAAGAATAAAATACACTTTTTTTATAACCTAATCCCCTTTGAGATTTTTCACAGTAAAGTATTCTTTTATAGAGAGGTATTTTTAGAAAAGTAACAATGAAATTGCAAAAGGGAAAAGGAAGTTTGAAACAAGGATCACAAATCCAATCGATAGGATTTGAATTCCTGGAAAAAGGAACGCCTTTTCTGGTAGCTCTTTCACCTTCTTTTGGAACTCCAGAACCTTCTAAATCAGAAGTACATACTTTTCCGGTAAAAGTACATACTTTTCCAGGAAAAGTCTACAAGTTTTCGGAAAAAGTCTATAAGTTTTCCGGAAAAGTCTACAAGTTTTCAGAAAAGTTCTATAAGTTTTCTGGAAAAGTCTACAAGTTTTCCGGAAAAGTCTACAAGTTTCTGGGAAAAGTCTACAAGTTTTCCGGAAAAGTCTACAAGTTTCCGGGAAAAGTATGTACTTTTACCGGAAAAGTATGTACTTCTGGTTTAGAAGGTATAAAGTATTCATTATCATCCATATACCTCTATTCAAAACCCTTTGAAAGCCCTTTGGAAGTCCTTTTTAATGATTCAAGACCCCTGATGATGGGGCAATTAGCCAAAACTTATGCAAGAAGCCTTGCACCTGTTTTTAGTAAAGTAAGATAATAATTAAAATAAAAAATAACCAATTAAATTTAAAATAAAATGAAAGAATACTTAAAAGTAAAAAGAGAGTTCCCTATTCTTGGAGAAGCTTTGCAAGGAGGGCACATGATAAAATGTGGAACGTTTCTAACCACCAATATAGGTGTTTTTGTCGCATCTCCTTATGCAGGCACTGTGATTTTAGCTGATGGCGGAACATTGAATAATCTACATGCGCTGAGAGACACAGGAGCAGATGAAATAGCTGCTTATGTGGCGTTCGTAAATGCCAGTGCCGGTAAAATGGAAAAGATTTATAATTATGTAGATGAAGTAGCCAATGGAAGTTCTATTATTATTGCCCAGGCAGGGTTGAATTTCTCTAGTGACAACACTACAAGAATTGGAGTTCCTTCTGACTTTACGAATTTGAAATATGCTCCGGATACTTTACCTAATCAAATTAAAGTGGAATGGAAATCTGATGAATCGGCTTATGGTTCAGTGACCTTTACAAGCACAGATTTGACCTTTACGCTGGAACAATCAGGGCTTTACCAGTTGAAATTAACCGTGGGGACAACAGTTATTTTTATTGATTTCACAACAAAAGCTACGGTCATCATTTCTAATTTAATCCGGGGAACAACTGTTAAGACAAGAGCCATTAAATTCAATACAAATGGCACGAATCTTTTGGCAGTAATGCAAGCAAAACTGGTGACGCAGCCATTAGTATAATCAATTTCGATTTAAGATTCAGAGGATAGTCCACCTTCGATAAATAGATGAAGAGGAAAGTCAAAATCTGGTCGACAAGTAGCTCGAAGTATGATTCAAACAGAGTGGGAAGTACGAATTAATTCATAAAAATCTTGGGTTAATAATTTAATTATTTTTAACATAAATTTGGAAGTCTCCAAACTATTTCCTAATTTTGTACCGCAAAATTAAAATTTATGAGCTATGAAAAATTATACTAAAAATCTAAATTGCATCTTCTGCATTCTTGCATTGATGCTTGGTCTGTTTTTGATTACTAATAAAACTACTGCGCAAACGATGTCGCAAGGAAGCAACAGTCCTGTGTGGGTTTTGAGTGTTGATGGAATGTGCTGGACATGCCCTGGTGCTACCTGGGCAAACAACACAAAAGTTGAACAACTTGACAGTATTTATTCGTATGCAACACTGAAACCTTATGGTACTTGTTCTTATGAAAATTGTTATTACTCAAGAGAATTCACCCCTTCTGAATATCTCTTCAACATCCCTGTAAATGCCACCATTACAGGCATTGAAGTTGAAGTATTTAAGAAAGCTTCTTCCGATTCAGCCGTTGTAGATGATCTGGTTCAGCTGATGAATGATGATACAGCAGTAGGAGTCAGCCATGCACAGCCAAGTTTTTGGAGCAATAGAAATGCTTCCTATTTATATGGCAGCAGCACCGATCTTTGGGGATATAATTGGACACCACAAGAGATAAACAGTAATTATTTTGGGGTATGGTTTACGGCAGAAAACAAGAGTACTACTCAGCAAAAGGCTTATGTAGATTGGATAGGCGTTACTGTCTATTACACCTTAACCACTACCGGAATCACAACGATTTCTTCCTCCACATCATCCAATAATATCAGCGTGCAATATGGCATTGCCGATAACAATCTGATACTTTCTACTGACTTTGATGAGAGCATTGCCTCCTCTACCATTACTGTTATGGATATTCTTGGACAAGTTCAATTCAAAAAAGAATTATCAAATCTGCCAAGAGGAAATTCCAAAAATATAATCGCGACTTCGCCTATGAATCCTGGAGTTTATCTGGTTCAATTTTCAGGAGGCGGAAAAAATATTATAAAGAAATTGATCGTTAATAAATAACTTTTATTTACCCAACAACTATTCGGAAATAAAGAATCCGAAATATCTTAAAAGGTATTTCGGATTTTTTGTTTAGTGAATATCAGAAGAAACTTTTAACCCAAATTAAGCAATAGCAAGTTTAAGTGCATACATATCAATACTTTAGAATGAAAAATTCCTAACGCTTAGCATTAGGAATTTTTTTAGGTGAAAATAGCTCATAATTCAACAGGAGCAAGGGTTTCACAGCTTATTTTTTCTCCATTTTTTCTTCAATAATAATTCAAATGCTTAATTTGGGTTTAATAAAAATCGTTTCGGTTTGTCTTATTCCAAATCTTGATTAGAATAAAGCCGAATAACATGCCTCCAAGATGTGCAAAATGAGCAACATTATCAGAAGGATTATTAGCAATTCCTGCATATAATTCAATGCCTCCGTAGATCAAAACAAAGTATTTTGCTTTCATAGGAATGGGAGGAAACAAAGGAATAATCATAGTGTTCGGAAAAGTCATTCCAAAGGCAAGCAAGACTCCAAATACCGCGCCTGATGCGCCAACTGTTGGTATGTTCTTCTTTAATTCCACCAATTGATGAAGGATATTTACAGATTCATTTACAGAATTCACGGAGGGAATGTTATACCCTGAAAAATAAGTCTTGATAATTGCTTCATACCCTATTACATCTGGCGAATTAATATATGCATCCACAGCCAATTCCATACCATGAATCTGATAATAAGTAACTATGGATTGACACAGCGCAGCACCCAAACCACAGACGATATAAAAGATGAGGAATCGCTTGGCACCCCAATAATTCTCAAGCATATTCCCGAACATCCAGAGAGCAAACATGTTAAGTAAAACATGTGCAGGATTGGTAAGGTCATGCATGAAAAGATGAGTAATAAATTGGTAGGGACGAAACAAATCTGAATGAATATAATACAAACCAAGATTTTTGGTAATGTCATAATCATACTGATGTTTAATAACAAATCCTCCGATAAACATCAGGATATTAATTATTAAAAGATTCTTGACCACATCAGGAAGCATCTTGAATCCAGAGGGTTGGTAATGTTTATATGCCATACTTTGTTTAAGGTTATTGTTTGATTATTTACCGAATCGTTTATTGAATTCTTCTTCGTTAATCATCATGAGAACCGGCTTTCCATTAGGTGCTAACGTAGGTGCATTACATGCAAATAATTCATCCGTAAGATGCTTCATTTCTTTGATGGATAGCGGTTTGCCAGCCTTAATAGCAAGATTGTAAGCAATGGATCGAGCAAGGTTTTCTCTCTTGTCTAATTTCAATTCAGATTCATTGCTTTTATATTGTTCAAGTAATCCTTCAATCATCTCCTTTTCTTCACCAGCTTGAATATCAGAAGGCACTCCATGCACCACAAAAGTATTCTTTCCAAAAGGTTTAATATCAAATCCTAATGCACGAATCTCTTCTTCCAATTCAGTAACCAATGCAAAGTCAATGGCAGAGAATTCTATTGTTTGAGGGAATAATTGTTGCTGATGCAGACCTTGATTCTTGGTTAAATATTGAAGGTATCGGTCATACAAAACCCGTTCATGTGCAGCCTGCTGATCAATCACCATTAAACCCGAACGAACAGGGGTTACTATATACTTATTGAATAACTGAATGAAGATATGAGTAGAAGATTCGATGCTTTCCTCATCCCATTCCACAACCGCTTGCTGTTGATTAGGGCTGGATTGCAAATCAAGACCAGCGGCTTCCTTTTCAATGGCTTTAATATCCAATCCTTCATACATCTTCTGCCAATTAGGGTCAATGCGTTGGCGTGATTCACCACGCCATTGCTGGGAAGAGGGTGCATTTTCTTTTTCTGTATTGAATGGATTATAACCTGGCTTAAGATTAATCGAAGGTTGGGTAATGACAGTATCTTTTGTAATGACAGGGATATTAACGCTACGGTCAATGTCAAAATCCATTGATGGCATGATACTATATTGTCCCAAAGCACGCTTCACAGATGCCTTTACGATAGCATAGACCGAGCGTTCATCCTCAAACTTAATTTCTGTCTTGGTAGGGTGAATATTAATATCAATTTTAGCAGGATTAATGTCAATGAAAAGGAAATAAGAAGGATAACTTCCTGGAGGCAGCAAGTCCTGAAACGCGCTTTGTACCGCATGATTGAGATACCCATCCTTAATGAATCTCTTATTAACAAAGAAATATTGTTCGCCACGAGTTTTCTTAGCCACTTCGGGCTTACCTACGAAGCCTTTAATCTCAATGATAGTAGTGTTTTCATCAACTGCTACCATTCTCTCATTATAAAGGTTTCCAAAGAGCGCAACCATCCTTTGCTTGAAGGTTCCGGGAATGAGATGAAACACATCAATACCATTATGATTCAAAGTAAAACCTAGGTCGGGATGAGCAAGAGCCACTCTTTGGAATTCATCAAGGATATGGCGGGTTTCGACTGGATTACTTTTCAAAAAATTCCTTCTCGCAGGGATATTATAAAACAAATTCTTTATAGATATATTCGTTCCATTAGGACAAGAACAAGCGGCTTGACTTTCTATCTTCGAACCATTCATTTCGATAGTAACACCTAGTTCATCTTCCGTCCTTTTAGTCTTCAATTCCACTTGAGCGATGGCTGCAATAGAAGCCAGCGCCTCTCCTCTGAAACCCATAGTGCGAATGGCAAATAAATCATCCGCATTCTTAATCTTGGACGTAGCATGACGCTCGAAACACATGCGAGCATCAGTCTCTGACATACCACAGCCATTATCAATAACCTGAATCAAAGTTTTACCGGCATCTTTGAGAATTACATTGATCGTATTAGCTCCTGAATCTATAGCATTCTCAAGTAATTCTTTAACAGCGGAAGCCGGTCGTTGAATGACTTCGCCCGCAGCAATCTGATTCGCTACGGAATCGGGTAATAACTGGATAATATCTAACATAGTATGGCTGCAAAAATAGCAAAAGGGTTTGAGGTTTATTGATGATGGTTTTTAGGTTATTGAATAATGAGGATAACCATGAACCATAGAAATTAAATCTATTTTCTTGGATCTATAAAAACTCTTTTTTTCTATAGATTACGTTGTCTATTCCATTTCAACCGAAACAACCAATTTTATATGAATCCGAAACTTATTTCAGAATTTCAACACTCTTCTGTTATAGTCCCTAATTATGCAATAGAATAATTGATAATATTCCATAACAAGAAATGGAGCCATTTTTAGTTTCACAGAGCTAAATATTTCTCTATAAAACTCAAAATGGCCCCGTTTCTCGGTATTTAATTTCCTGTAAGGTTTTTAAAAACCGTACGGAATCTTTGGAAATCCTACAGTATTTTGTAGGATTTTGTTTAAGTTTTTTATTTACCGTTTATAGCGACTAATTCTATGTCAAAAATTAGTACTTGATTTGCTCCGATTCCAGGAGGTCCATGCTCGCCATAAGCCAATTCTGAAGGAATAAACAACTTCCATTTAGAACCTTTTGGCATTAACAATAGAGCTTCATCCCAACCTGATATAACTTGGTGAACTCCACATGTGAATGAAAATGGTCTGCCCTGTTTGTCAGAACTATCAAATACAGTTCCATCAATCAATGAACCTGTATAATTAGCAGAAACGCTGTCTTTTTCTTTGGGTTTAGGTCCATTACCTTCCTTGATAATCTGGTATTGCAATCCGCTTGCTGTAGTAATAACACCTGGTTTCTTCTTGTTTTCTTCGAGGAATTTCACACCTGCTTGTTTTGCAACGGCACCTTGTTTCTCCTTAATGCTTCCAGCATAATTTTGAACCAACTGATTTGCCATTTGTGGATTAATTAAGATACTGTCTTTGTGAAATACTGCTTTAATTCCAGCGGTAATCAATTCAACGTTGATGGAATCCAAACCATCTTTTTTCATATTCTGGCCTATCATGGTTCCTATTGCATAACCTACAGAATCTGCAGCGTTTTTCATTTTTACATCCTGTCCTTTAGATTTCTGTCCTTCACAGGAAATTAGAAATAACACACAGAAACCTGAAATCAATAATATACACTTTGCTTTCATAATTCTTGAAATTTTATTTGTTCTTAAATTCATTTTATTATATTTTTTATTATTTAAATCTTATTAAAAAAAGCCCCGCATGAATGCGAGGCTTTCTACTTATAAACATGAAAAAAATTAAATTCTTTCATTATCCATAGGAACTACGGATACCCAAGAACGATTGTCTCTCTTTTTACGGTAAGCCACTCTGCCATCAACCAAAGCGAAAATGGTATGATCTTTTCCCATTCCGACATTTTTATCCGGGTGATGAACAGTGCCGCGTTGTCTCAAAATAATGTTTCCGGCATGGACGATATGTCCTCCGTAAATTTTAATACCTAATCGCTTACTATGCGATTCTCTGCCGTTCGACGAACTACCAGCTCCTTTTTTATGTGCCATTTTATATAGTTTTTATAGTTAAATTAAGCTTTAATATCACTCACCATGATTTTGGTGAATTGTTGACGGTGACCATTTCTTTTTTGGTACCCTTTTCTTCTTTTCTTTTTGAAGATAATTACCTTATCCCCTTTAGCGTGCTCGACAATGGTGGCTGATACAGAAGCGTTCTTCACAGTAGGATTTCCAACAGTTACTTTCCCTTCATTATCAACTAAAAGGACTTCGCCGAATTCCAAGGCATCACCTTCATTTCCTTCCAATCTGTGAACAAACAAAGACTGGTCTTTTTGAACCTTGAACTGCTGTCCGGCGATATTTACAATTGCATACATATTCTTATTTTTATAGTTTAATTCCCAAAATTGGGGCTGCAAAACTAACAAAATAATTTTACATACCAATACTACTGTTAATTATTTTTGATTTCACTCCTTATTATACAGGTTTCATTTAACAATAAATCATCTAATAATAAATTAAAAAGGCAATAGTTTATTCCCTACAATCCCGCCTTAATTCCCCATCAGCAATTTCAGCTTCTCAAGATTATCTTTGTTATCCTGGTATTGGGTAGCTTGGGTAATGATTAATTTTTCCTTGGTAGTAAGATGCCAGTTCATGGAGACTTGCTCTTTGGAATAGGGCAGTTGGAAAGTTATCCAGTCAATTTTATTAGTAAACCAGGCATTGGTTAATTGCATTAATTCATCTGTATTATAGTCTTGGAATTTCATGTAATTGCTATAGATAGTGCCGAGTGGCGTGAAGATGCTGTGCAGCATGCCTCGGTCACCTGACTCCTCGATAGGGCTTTGTTTGTAGGTATCGCGAATCTGGAGGAAGATGACGCCGCTGGTATTCTCACTGATCCAATCTCTGAAGACATAGAGGAATTTCAAAGAAGTTTTTAACCCGAAATTATCACGAACACCGGCATCCATCACATCCATCACAGGTTTGGTGGGCAATGAAACATTCGGAAGGATATACGGGAAGGTGGAATTCATGCGAAGGACGCTCAAATAGCGGGTGTTCATAGCGTCATGATCCTTCAAAAGACGGGTGTATTCGACACCATCGGGCAAGGGCTGAAAGGTAAGATGGTTATGGAGATTGTGATTGATGAGATAGGAAATATTCGTTGGGGAAATAAATAATCGCCGTCCGTCCTCAACGATAGTCGGAGTAAATATCATCATCGGGATTTCGGCATTGGTTTCGGCATACTGGTAGTCCTTCAAACGCTTATCCATCAGGTAGTCTGTATTCTCATTCAATTGCTTTTCGAATTCATAGGCACGGTCTCTTGTGTATTCATATTTGCCATAATTAAACTTCTCGAAGCTTACTAATAAATCATTCACCACAATCGAGAAGGCAATGGGATTCAGGATGTCTTTACTGATGTTTGATTCATAGAAGTTACGCTGATTTGGATTTGCGGAGTGCAAAAGCTTATGACGATAAAGCTCGCGGAAATAGCTTGCACCAATCATCCCACCAGACGCTCCGCTTATGACCATCGTATTCCTCAGAAGTTTGCCATTCATCAGGCTATCGGCAAGACTAAGAACATGGAATGTCCACAATGCCGAGCGCAGTCCTCCGCCACTGACATCAATGAAAATCATCTTTGGTTTCTCACAGTTTTGAACGGTGTTTTTATTCTTCCATTTCTCTAAAGTGAATAATGTATTTCTAATATCACTGTCGTTATATTTTCGTTGAAGGTCGGAGAGATCAGAGATATTGTAAGGAACAGGTTTGTGTTTGTAATCCAATCCATACGCGCAATTGAGTTTCTCAAAGAACTTGAAGTCCGTCAAGATACTTAGAATGATAAATGCAAGCATCACCATTGGAATCGCCCATCCCTTCAGCCAATATCTAAGCGCACTGCCGAGCATAATCAAGATGGATAATATCAGCATCACACTTGCCCCCGCCGGTATTCTAAAGAAAGAAATATCTTTAAACAATCCGACAGATAAAATGATAAGCATCGTAATCAGCTCGAATATAAAGGCGTTGCGATGATTCTGCTGATAGACTTTGGCTAATGTTTTGGCATCATAATGTTCTGTACCACGCACCAAACGAATTTGCAGGAAGTTACTCATGTAGGTTTCGACCCGCCATTTAATTGGGGCTTCCTTTTCTGAATCAGTTGATGTAGGATTATTCGTTTCAGCTTCATGATAGTGCCGAATTGAGGGATGTTGAGCAGGTGTAACTCCAAAGAAAAGAATATCTCTGTTAGTTTTTGAGAAGTAAATAATAGTTGAGATGGCGATGGTCAAAATACCTGTTAAGAAGCCTGCAACCTTGAGTAAAATATCAAAGATATCTTTTAATTCATTATCCATTTGGAAGTTTATGAAATTATAAAGATAGATAACAATGAACAACCCCGGAACAATAAAATTATTTACTGCGAACTTATAGAAGGGCTTTGCAAGGGTCGCCAGGAAAGGGAAGCGGCGAGCATTAATAATATAACTTGATATATTAAAGGACATGATAACAGTGCCAGTTGCAAGACCAATAACAAACATAGACCAGAAGTCCACCTTACCAAGATACTCCGGATCGAGAAAGAGATATGGGATTCCATATTTAACACCGATCTTATTGAGAATAAAGCTGAATAATACGATCCAATACAAAAGAAAAAGATAGTTCCTTTTGATAAGAACAGTAAGCAGTTGAAAAGGAAAGAAAAAAATTACCCTGTTGAAGCGAACCTTTAACGTTTTTGTAACCCTGCGTACCATCTTAATGTAGATTTATCAAAGTTATTATTGTACGTTATAAAGAAATTATCGTTTCAGGGTAGGGGGCTATTATTTGATTTTACTTTCAACTATTTTCAGAATTTCTTCTTCTAAGGATTTTGCTTTTTGTTCAATTTCAGTACCCTTTTCGAGAATATCTTTTACATAATCTTTGTCATCCAAACTGCCTGCATTAATCTTTACATTAAGGAAAGCACCCATAACGGCAGACCTCGCACATAATGCTCCAACACCTGCGTCACTTGCAGAGTTTGGATTACCTGTCTCTGCCATTGCTTTGATTATTTCCATAGAGGCGAAGGCATTCTCCATGACTTTAAAAGGGATTTCTATTGCATACTTTGTCGCTGATTGAATAGCTTCTTTTCTTGATTTCTTCTCTTCATCATTTGCTTTTGGCAATGAGAAAGCTTCCATGATTTTATTGAAGGCTCTCGTATCTTCATCCAATAAAAGAATCAAAGTATCTTTAATCTTTTGTCCCTTTTCTGCCCAATCCGAAAACTCTTCCACCCTATTCTCCCAACCCTTTTTAACGGCAGAAAGATTTGCAACCATTGTGCCTAAAGATATTCCCAAAGCTCCTATGTATGCAGAGATTGAGCCGCCACCCGGTGCCGGAGAATCAGATGCTGTCTCATCTGCAAAGGATATTAAGGTCATTGCTGCTAATTTGTTTTTCGATGATTCTTTTTGTAATTGATATTCGATGATTCTCTCATCTGCATTGAAAGGAGCCAACTCATCCAGACCCATTGATTTCACTGCTATATGAATCAATTCCTTTTCTGAAACACCTATTGACAGACCTTGTTTCTTTAAGAAATATTTCCCTGCATCAGTCATTGCTGATAGCGGAATCAATCCCACTAATTCGGAGCCTGTAGCCCTTAATCCACGCTCTGTTGCACTCTTATTAGCTTCATCAAAGACGATGTGAAGAGGAGTCTCGCGGAAGTTGGTGATGTTGATGGAAACCTGCGCTATTCCATACTCTTCGATATACCAACCTATTGCTTTTACACCTTTTAATTTTCCCGGAATACGAATTTCATTGTCATTTTCATCCTTGGCAATAAGACCTGAAACAGGATCGCCAGTTCTTTTCACTCTACCCGCCTCTCTTATATCAAAAGCCACGGAGTTAGCGCGTTTCACGGACTTGGTATTGAGATTAACATTGTAAGCAATTAGAAAATCTCTGGCTCCTATCACAGTTGCCCCGGACCTTTCATTAAACTTCGCATGACCGTAGTCAGGCTTCCATTCAGGGAGAAGAATTTTCTTTGCGAATCCCTCATATTCCCCATGACGAATTACAGAAAGGTTTGAACGATCTTTATTCTTTTGAGCAGCTTCATAAAGATACACTGGTATTCCCAATTCTTCTCCGACCCATTGCCCTAATTTCTTAGCATATCCGGCAGTTTCTTCCATAGATATATTAGCCACCGGGATCAACGGACAAACATCTGTGGCACCCATGCGAGGATGTTCGCCTTTATGCTTGGTCATGTCAATCAATTCGGCAGCTTTCATGATGCCTGCGAAAGCCGCTTCAATGACTTGCTCAGGCTCTCCGACAAATGTCATTACAGTTCTGTTAGTTGCTTTGCCGGGGTCAACATTCAGGAGCTTAACTCCATCAATAGACCTGATGGCATCAGCAATTTGGTTGATAATATTCACATCATTTCCTTCACTGAAATTAGGAACGCATTCTATCAATTGTTTCATAAACTTTTATTAATTAATTCCCTGCAAAATTAGTTATTCCATGATTAATGGAATATAAGTATTATTATCTCTTTATCCTTCACTCACCCCCTGTTTCCTATCTTTGCAGCCAATAATAAATAAATGAGAACGAGAAAAGATTTTTCCCAAGGGAAAACAAAACAGACTTCTAATCCTGATATGAAGAGGAAGCGCACCGTTGCTGATAAAGGCAATCGTGCTTCAAGAGTTGCAGGCAGAGGTGGAGAAGCTTCAGCTTTTATCCCTAAGAAAGAGGATAAAGAATTCTCTGTAAAAAGGAAATATGTTCGTAAGGATGTGGATTCTGATGAAAAGAATATTGCAACCAAAGCTCCCTCCCATTCTAAAACAAAAAGAGATGAAAGAAGCCGTGCCTATTTCAAGAAAGATGAGGATGCTAAAGTAGAAAGAAAGAAGACTTTTAAGGAAGATGATTTTAAGACTCGCGTTGAGAATAAGGAGGAAGAAAAGGGTCGTGAACTATACAAGAAAAAACGTTCCTTCACCAAAAATAAATCCTTCAGAGAGAATGCTGAATCAACAGAGCCTCTAAGGGATTTTGATGGGAATGAAAGGAAGCCCTGGGTGAAGAAAGAGGCTTCTGAATATGGCTATAAAGGCAAGCGTCCGAGGATTCCATTCGTTCCAAAAAAGGATAAATATGCAGACAGAGATAAGCATGTCAGAGGAAGCAAATTCATGGAGCCTGCACCAGTCGAAAAGAAAGATTTTAAAAGGAAACCCAAGAATTATCTGGAGAGAAATAAGTTTGATAAGGCCGATAGATTCGATGCCAGGAAGAGACATTCTTCTGACCTTAAAGATAATGTGAAAGGTGAGCGAATGCCTTACGACGGCATCATCCGTTTGAATAAATATATTGCCAACTCTGGCTTGGGTTCTCGTCGCGAAGCCGATGAAATGATAGAAGCCGGTTTGGTATCAGTGAATGACGAAATCATTACTACGCTTGGCTTTAAGGTCAATCCTTCTGATGTCGTGCGGTTTAATAATTCCATTATCAAGCCCGAAAGAAATGTCTATGTATTATTAAATAAACCGAAGGATTATATCTCCACGACCGATGATCCATTGGAAAGGAAAACCGTGATGCTCCTTGTGGAGAAGGCTTGCAAGGAAAGAATTTATCCGGTGGGGCGATTGGACAGGAATACTACAGGCGTTATTCTGATGACGAATGATGGCGAACTGACCAAGAAGCTCACTCATCCGAGTTATAACATCATGAAGGTTTATCATGTGGAATTAGACAGAAAATTGTCACAGGAAGATTTTGAAAAGATTCGTGAAGGGCTTGAATTAGAAGACGGTATCATCAAAGTGGATGACATCAGTTATCTGGGCGAAGGCATCAGCAAGAGGGAGGTCGAGCTGACCATCCATTCCGGTAAGAATCATATCGTAAGAAGAATCTTTGAGCACCTTGAATATAAGGTCGTGAAGTTGGACAGGTTATCCTTTGCAGGTTTAACAAAAAGTGGCGTCAAACTTGGTGGATGGCGATATTTGACGGAACAAGAAGTGGGTTTCTTGAGAATGCAGACCGGGAATAAGGTCAAGAAGGCTCCATTAAAGAGACGGAAATAGAAGTTTATTATTAAAAAATATTCGTTTAAAGAATTAATTCATCAGTTCGATTTTGTTAAAGCAAAAAAGCCTCTCCGCATTGGAAAGGCTTTCGTAATTCTTTATTGACACAACCTTCTGCTATATCATCGTGAATGAATAGATAGGACTATCGGGTCCGATCAATTCAGTTCCATCATACCACACGAAACAAACATACAACTGCTGATTCAGGCTTGCTGCTCCCACTGTTTGTTTATAACTCATTTTTCCGGTAGGGATGCCCATCGTCATGGTGTCATGAACGGTAGGTTTCGTGCCACCTATCTGATAGAAAGGTATCCAGCCTTTGGCACCATAAGGTTTACCTTTTTTAGTGGTTGTTGAATTAACCAAGTCCAAAATAATTGTCTTGCTGGTGCTTTGATTCGACTTCACGACAGCAGGATTTGAAGCCATCATATCCACCCTGTTATCTGTCCCTGTAGCTTTTACACTCCAGCCTAATTGGGTAACTAAAGCAACTGTCAATCCGGCGAATCCTTGCAGCAAAAGCACCCAAATATTCAACCCTAAAAGAATGGTAACAAGATTTGCCTGTTCATTTTGAGTTAAGGTCTTTACATTATCTACAGCTACATCCTTAGCTTCTGAAATGGCATCGCCCTCGTCGCAAAGAGTGATCATTGCAGCCGGGGTAGGATTAATAAATGTAGGGTACTGCGTCGAAAAGGTAGTAGCCTGACTTGCCGATTTACGCGCAAAGTCGCGTTTCTTTTGATTTGTCAATGTACCCCAAAGAAGTACGATAATGATTTTCTTGATTAATGTTGCCATGTTATTAAATTTTTAATTGTTTATTTAGAATTTTAAGAGAAAAATATGATATGTAGAATTATTATGAATTGCTATGCTATTAGTATTGAATTCAAGCAGATTAGCTTCAAATGTTAACGAATTTTTTTTCGGTTTTGAGCCGTTTCTCACAAGGTTTGCTCCAACCTTTGTGATGTTTGGGGCAAACATTGTGATGTTTGGGGCAAACATTGTGATGTTTGCTCCAACCCTTGTGATGTTTGCTTCAACCCTTGTGATGTTTGCTTCAACCTTTGTGATGTTTGCTCCAACCCTTGTGATGTTTGCTCCAACCCTTGTGATGTTTGCTTCAACCCTTGTGATGTTTGCTCCAACCCTTGTGATGTTTGCTCCAACCCTTGTGATGTTTGCTTCAACCCTTGTGATGATTATCGCGACCTTCGTGGTCATTTTTCCATTCCAAACTATTCCTTTAATCGTATTCATTACCTTTAATTCTTTCTTCAAAACATCGGGGAATATATCCCTCAATTGCGCCGCAAAATTCGCTATAATTCTCAAATCTCATTTTCGGGAAAGGATGGAATAGGCTAAAATTCTTATGGAATGGGGCGAATGGCTGATGGAATTAATTTTGGGAAGAATCTTTTTTGGG
>JABDAW010000043.1 GCA_013288905.1 Bacteroidota bacterium
AAGAGCGGTTTGTTAATTATTTCAAACAGTTTCATCCATTATCTATTGAAGGTTTTATTAAATTTTATGCCCAGACAAAAGTGAGCAGATACGAATATGCCGAAGTAATGAAGAAGGAACGAGAGCGAAAGGACAATCAGTTCAATGTCCTTGCTGAATGGGCTTTGGTGGCTATCCTGAAGTTTAAGGTTGACAAGCTGAAAAGCAAATGGGATAAAGGTTTAATGAAGGAAAAGGAAATTATATTTTATGATTTTTCAGAATGGGAAGAAGATCCTTTGACATGTCCTTATATAGAGCCTGTAAGCATTTATGATATAGAAGAATATCTTGAATTTTATGATGAACTTTGGAAAGAACAAGATGAATACATTTTAGAAAATGGCGATCCTGATGATGATGATTATGAAGAAGACGAAGATGAATGGTTTTATTTTAAAAAAGAAAAGGTGGACGGAATGAAAGAAGTGGGTTATGAATATTCTAATTGGATGAAGAAAAGGAATGGTATGGAAAGGAATCCATTTCCTGCACGTGGAGCAATGGAAGGGCGATGGATGCAAGCAGCACGTGCAGAAGAAACGGCAAAGAATACACCACCACCTCCTGTAATTGCTCCTGTTATTCCAAAAACTATAGAAGATAAAAAGAAAACTAAGACGAAAGCAAAAGACAGTCAGAAAAATAAACCAAAGGATGAGGTAGTACAGCCACCGCCAGAGCCTGTGAAGCCTGCATTCATTAATGACAGGCGTAAGTTTCTAAGCCTGATACAATATGATCCTTATGAGTTGGAAAGATTCATCAAGACATTAGATACTAAAGAAGTATTACAGAATTACAGAGCGATGCATAGAACCCATGATACCAGAGAATTTACAGAAAGGATAGAAATGGATCTTTATACATTAGGTGATGCAAAGGAGCATGTGCCTATTCAAAGCCATGATGACTGGCGGAAGGCGGTGGCAGAGGCTTGCGAATTGTATAAGCGAAGAAAAGTCAGGGAAGCAATCGTAAGTTGGTGGGAAGTTTATAATGAAATACTTTTGTCTGGAATGAAATATGAATACATTAATACAATGCCTCCTAAAAAGTTTGATAAGACAATCCGGGAGACCCTGATATTACAAATAAAACGCGGACGAGAATTGGCTGGCGAGCCTGGAAATATGGATTATTAACTGATAAAAAGAAATAATATGGCACTACCTAAATATGATCCCGAAGAACAACTTCGAAAGGAAAAAGAAAAAGCAGAATGGCGGGTAAATGCTTTGGAACAATATAGAAAAGAACTTCTTGATAATCCTGAATATGCAGAATATGCCAAGCAATACCGGCTAAATCCGGGTATGCTGGAAGAATTTGCCCGCCATTATGCTAATGATAAAGTGCATTGGATGGAATGGGGAGAGCAATTCAGAAAATGGCAGGAAAAGGAAGACATGAAATGGATAAATGATGCCTTCGACCGCCTGAAAGAAATTCAACAGAAGAAACTTTTTGATATGCAATGCCTCTGGAGAGCAGAACAATTGGACATTCCAGGAATTCAATGCAGTGCCGATTTTGAATATTGGGAATTCCGTATTTTTAATTGTCCTTTTTTGAATAAAATTACTCCGGAAGAATTGACTATGTACCAGCAATATTTGGAAAGTCTCAACTTTGAATTCAAACAAGGATGGTTAGACAGATGGCAAGACTATGATATGATAAAAGGTGCATATAATGAAGCCGGCACCAACCGGAATTTCCCTGATTGGTACGACTTCTATAATGGAAGGACAGGTAAAAGCATTTATTTCACCCTGCCGAATACAAGAGGTGATAAGGAACAATTTTATCTTTCATTATGGCGAGAGGAATTTCATGCAAAGAACAAACAATTAATGGAAGACCCAAACACAGAGAAGCGACCCTGGCTGAATTATCATGAAAAGGATTACCTGAAATGGTTTGTCACTACTTATGATGATAAACTTACTCAAAAAATGTTTGAAGATTATGGCGAATTAAATTGGGATAGCATTGATGATGAATTGGATGAAAATATAAAATTACTTTCAGAAGAAGGCTTTCCCCTTCCTATTCAGGGATGGTTTGATTGGAAAGAAGCAATTCAGAAAATCGCTGACAATCTTAGACTTCAAAAGATAGCAGAAGCCTTGCCGGAAGCCTATCAGCAGTATTGTATGCAATATGATATGAACCTTGGATTCCCCGAAGATGATCCTGATTATTGGAAAGAGAATACCGATATGTGGAAGGGATATATTTTGAGAGGAAGAGAATTGAATGGAGAGCCGAGGGACTTTGATTTTTGATAATCCGACTTGAAAATTTATTTCCAGACCCTTCATTTTAAATATAATGACTGTAATTTAAGCCTTTTCATAATGGATAATTTTTATTTATTTTTGAATCGTGCAATATATCAGGAGCATTAGTAGTTAGCATTACCTGATATGATGAATACATTGGAAATAAAAGCAGTGCAGCAGTTAGAAAGTAGCCTTTTTACTGGTCGGATAACAAATATTACGAGTCAGAAAGTGCGTCATACGGATAAAAATCTGCGTCACACGAGTCGCATGACGCAGATTTTGACTCGGATGACGCATATTATGATAGAGAATATGCGTCATCCGAGTCAAAATATACGTCATTCGACTCATAATATGCGTCATGGGACTAAAAAAATACATCATGCGACTCAAAATATTCATACTGCGAGTCAGAATACCTATATTTTGGGAAAGAATATTCTGCATATTGACCATGAAACAGGTCTTCGATTTTACAATGGAATGATAATTTAAAACAATAACTAAAAAGAAATGGCAAAACGGGTAACTAAGCCTTGGTGGCCCCATGTAATAGCTCTTCAACTATCATTTTGGGCGAATTTTATTTCCAAACTCCCGACGTATGCTTCGCGGTTGAGCATTAGTGACGAACAAATAGATTCTATTGTTGAGGATGAAGCGGTATTTCGTTATCTGTTCGAATATGATGTAACATTCAGGATTTTTATTAAAGCGTTTATGACATATAGAAAAAATTTGTTGTCAGGGAAAACTCCGGCTGATATTGGCTCCCCTCCCGTTTGTCCGATAACTATAGTTCCAACAAACGTTTTATCTGGTCTCTTGAATCGTCTTTTCTCTTTCGTAAATTTAATTAAAGCGAATAAAGGCTATACTTCTGCTATCGGAAAAGATTTGAGAATTATTGGTGCAGACATTGCCCCTTTTGTAGAGGATGATTATATTGCTAATGGGAAAGCTGTGGAGGGGATGGATGGTATTTTAATTAATTTTAAAAAGGGGTTATTTATTGATGGTATGGCGATATTCTGTCAAAGAGGTACTGACCCTGTTTTTTATGAATTGATAAGAATTACTAAAAGTGGTTTTCTGATAAACAGCTTGAATCTTGCTCCTGGTCCCGAAACAAGAAAATTTAAAACCAGGGCTTTTGTGGGGAATAAATTGATTGGAAAATATTCTCCCAAATTTTCTGCTACCTGGACAAGCCCTCTCCCGCCAACTGCCAAGAAAGCAAAGGAAGGTGTTACAAATGAAGAAACAGATACAAAGGAAGCTGATAATCCAGAAGGGAATTAATTTGAATAGAATCGAAGATTATAATAGAAACAATAATCCCGAAGGGAATTAATATGAATAGGAATTGAGTACCTACACACAAATATTGTATCAAATCGTGTTCATCACAAAACATTGTGAATGCACCTTAATCAAAGCCCGCCGCGATGATCTTTTTAAATACATTTGAGGAATATTGGAAAAGAAGAAATGCCATCTTTATAGAATAAATGGTATAGAAGATCATATTCATATTGTAACCCATATACGCCCATCAATTGCATTGGCAGAATTGGTTAAGGATATAAAATTAGCCAGCACTGTCTATATTAAGGAGTCTAAGATAATGAAAAGGATAAATTGATTGTACTTTAAAAACCTTTTTCACTTCATTTTTTTTTCATTTTTTATTAATTAAATTTGCAGCCCTAAAAAAACCTAAAAATTTATGACAGATATTCAAGAGTTAAACGAGCGCATACAGCGCGAAAGTTCATTTGTGGACTTGCTCCAGATGGAAATGGGCAAGGTTATTATCGGTCAGAAATCAATGACCGAAAGATTGATGATAGGGCTGCTGTCTAATGGGCATATCCTGTTGGAAGGTATCCCCGGGCTGGCGAAAACCCTTGCCATCAAGAGCTTGTCTTCGGCTATCCATGCGAAGTTCAGCCGTATTCAGTTCACCCCCGATTTGTTGCCCGCCGACTTGGTAGGGACGATGATTTATAATCAACGCAAGGAAGAATTCACGGTAAGAAAAGGACCTCTTTTCTCCAATCTTATCCTTGCCGATGAAATCAATCGTGCCCCTGCCAAAGTGCAAAGTGCATTGCTCGAAGCCATGCAGGAACGCCAGGTAACTATTGGCGATGAAACGTTCGCGCTTCCTGAACCTTTCCTGGTATTGGCAACACAAAACCCTATCGAACAGGAAGGCACTTACCCCTTGCCCGAAGCGCAGGTAGATAGGTTCATGCTGAAGGTCGTCATCGGCTACCCTTCACAGGAAGAGGAACGCATGATCATCCGCCAGAACATTGCGAATACCTATCCTACCGTGAATGCTGTGGTGAAGCCCGAAGCCATCATCAAGGCACGCAGTGTGGTTCGTGAAGTTTATATGGATGAGAAGATTGAAAAGTACATAATTGATATAGTATTCGCGACACGTTTCCCAAAAGAATATAAACTAAATAAACTCACGCAGTTGATTAGCTTCGGCGGGTCTCCACGTGCCAGCATTAACCTGGCGTTGGCGGCAAAAGCGTATGCATTCATCAAGCGCAGAGGATATGTTATTCCGGAAGATGTCCGCGCGATATGTCATGATGTTCTAAGGCATCGAATCGGCTTGACTTATGAAGCCGAAGCCGAGAATATCAC
Source organism: Bacteroidota bacterium (assembly GCA_013288905.1). Classification (GTDB taxonomy): domain Bacteria; phylum Bacteroidota; class Bacteroidia; order AKYH767-A; family JABDAW01; genus JABDAW01. The sequence continues at coordinate 4,998 of JABDAW010000043.1, forward strand.
TTCAGAAGAAATCATTAATGAGATATTAAATGCTATCGAAGTTCCTTAATGGAATGGACGATGGTTTATCTTTCCAAAATTATTAAAAACTTAGATGGAAACGACTGAACTCCTAAAGAAAGTCAGAGCCATTGAAATTAAAACGAGAGGACTCTCCAAGCAGATTTTCTCTGGCGAATATCATAGTGCATTCAAAGGGCGCGGGATGGCATTCAGCGAGGTGCGCGAATACATTCCCGGCGATGATATTCGTGCCATTGACTGGAATGTGACGGCGCGATTCAATCATCCTTACATCAAGGTATTTGAAGAAGAACGCGAGTTGACATTTATGTTGCTGGTAGATGTAAGTGCTTCGGGGGAGTTCGGAACAATCAAGCAATTTAAGAAAGATCAGGTAACCGAAATATGCGCTGTGCTTGCCTTTTCAGCCATTCAGAACAATGATAAGGTTGGGATTATCTTCTTCTCTGATCAAATAGAAAAGTTTATCCCACCCAAGAAAGGGAAGTCGCATATACTACGCATCATCAGAGAATTAATTGAATTCCAACCGGTGCATAAGAAGACGAATATAGCAATGGCTTTGCGGTATTTCTCGAATGTAATCAAGAAGAGAAGTACGGCGTTTGTATTATCAGATTTCATTGATGAAAACTTCCATGATGCCATGAAGATTGCCAACAAAAAGCATGACATAGTCGCCCTTCAAATCTATGACAAGAGAGAAGCGGAACTCCCGAAGGTAGGCTTGATTCACTTTCAGGATGCAGAGACCGGAAAGATGCTATTGATTGATACCTCTGATAGAAAGACCCGTGAGAATTATGAAAATTGGTGGGAAAAGAAGCAGGAATATATTGATGATACCTTCACGAAATGCGGCGTTGATTCAACAATGATTCGGGCAGATGAAAACTATGTACCGGCGTTGATGAAATTGTTTAAGAAAAGAGGAAGCAGAAAGTAAATAATGATGATGAAGAAGGTATTGAATATAAAGATGTTGAAGAAGGCTTTAATAACAGGCATTGCGCTTTTATTATTTATTGCAAATACCGGCTTTTCTCAAAACATTCAAGCCACTGCAAAGTTAGATGCCACCACTATCAAAATAGGTGACCAGGTAAAGCTTCACTTAACAGTTCAACACCCGCTAAACATGGTTTTTAATTGGGCTACACCTCCTGATTCTATGAGTGGAATTGAAGTTGTTGAATCTTCTAAAGTAGATACCATCGGAAAGAAGGACAGTGTTGTAATAACGCAGACCCAGACGCTTACCTTGACATCATTCGATTCAGGATATTACCCGATTCCTCCTTTTGTTTTTCATTATAAAAAGGAGAAGGATACCAATGATTACGTAGTTGAAACGCAAGCCCTCTTGTTGACAGTAACTACCATCCCAATTGATACGGCAAAAGGATTTAAAGACATCAAAAATCGTTTGGATGCTAACTATTCTTTCGGAGAATTCTGGGAAGTTTATAAATGGTATGTAATAGGAGGGCTGGCAGCGATATTAATCATCGCGGGCTTGTTGGTTTACTTCCTGACTCGCAAGAAAGTCGTTCCGATATTTGTTGAGAAAGTTATAAAGAGACCTGCTCATGAAATAGCTTTGGAAGCCTTGCAGGCTGTGGAGAATGAAAAACTCTGGCAACAGGGTTTTGTGAAGAAATATTACAGCGAAGTTTCTGATATTATAAGAACCTATATCGAGAATCGTTACAATGTCATTGCGATGGAACTGACGACTGATGAAATTCTTTATCACTTCAATCGCGGACAGATAAATACAGAGGCGAAGGATAAATTAACCCAATTATTAAAGCTCTCCGACCTTGTGAAATTCGCCAAAGTTCAACCATTGCCAAACGAACATGACTTGTGCCTTACCAATGCTTATTCTTTCATACAATTAACCAAGGCGAAGGAAGAAGATATTAAACCAATTGAAGAACCTAAAGAAGAAAACTAATGCAGGATATAACATTTGCACATAAAGGCTTTTTCTTTTTATTCATATTAATACCGCTTTTTGTGGCATGGTATATCCTTCGCCAAAGAAAAATTCAAAACAACATTCTCATCTCTTCCTTTGTTGGATTCAGAGGCGCGAAACCCTCATTCCGTCAGTATCTTCGTCATATTCCTTTTGCCTTTCGGATGCTTGCATTCAGCGCTATCATTGTTGTTTTGGCACGTCCGCAATCTTCCGCCACAGGTCAGAATGTTACTACCGAAGGCATTGATATTATGCTTGCACTCGACATCTCCGGCAGTATGATGTCAGAAGATTTTACTCCCAATAGGGTCGGTGCCGCCAAGAAGGTCGCAGAAGATTTTATTGATGGTCGCCCGAATGACCGCATAGGCTTGGTTATCTTTAGCAGCGAGGCTTTCAGCATGTGTCCTCTGACTACCGATCATGCGGTTTTGAAGAATTTATTTGCCAAAGTTGAGCCAGGAATGCTGACTGATGGCACTGCTATCGGCGAAGGACTTGCCACGGCAGTCGCCCGTATCAAGGATTCCAAAACTAAGTCCAAGGTCATTATTCTTATGACTGATGGTGTCAATAATCAAGGCAAAATTTCCCCTGCCGATGCAGGCGTTATTGCCAACACATTTGGCATTCGTGTCTATACCATCGGCATCGGAACTAATGGCACTGCGCCTTATCCTTTTAAGACTCCTTTCGGAATTCAATACCAACAAATGGAGGTACAGATTGATGAAGCATTATTAAAAGAAATTGCCTCTGAAACCGGGGGTAAATATTTCCGCGCTACCGATAATACCAAGCTCACCGCCATCTATAAAGAGATTGATAAATTAGAAAAGACTAAGGTCGAATTGACCGAATTCCGCAGCTATTCCGAATGTTTCTTGCCTTATGCCCTATTCGCCGCCCTGTTATTGCTTTCGGAAGTGGTTTTACGATATACTTTATTAAGGAGTTTGCCATGATGTTTATGAAAAGAGAGAATTTGAACCATAAATATATGATATTACTGAATGGAAGTTTGGTTTTACTGAATGGATATTGGATTCTACTGAATGAATATAGGAGTTTACTGAATGAATATAGGACTTTTTCACGTGAAAAACTCCTATATTCATTCAGTAAACTCCTATATTCATTCAGTAAACTCCTCTTTCGATTCAGTTGGTTCCTCCTTTCATTCAATAAAAATCATTATTCATTATGATACGTTTTGCTCACATAATATATTTGTATGGATTGATTGTAATACCAGTCATCTTACTGCTATATCTTTTGATGAGGATTTGGAAGAAAAGGGCATTAAAGACCTTTGGGGATTCTATTATTCTAAACAAATTATTTCCTGATGTATCTTCTTCAAAGATGACATGGAAAATGATTCTTTTTTCATTGGCTTTTGCGATGGTTGTTATTGGAATTGCAGACCCGCAAGTAGGAACAAAATTAGAGGAAGTGAAGAGGAGCGGAATTGATATTATCATTGCTATTGACGTGTCGAATTCGATGAAATGTGAGGACATAAAACCGAATCGTCTGGAGCGGGCAAAACAATCTGTTTCGAGGCTGATTGATAAACTGCAAAATGACAGAATCGGGTTGATAGTTTTTGCTGGAAAGGCTTATGTGCAGCTTCCTTTGACAACTGATTTTGCGGCTGCAAAGTTGTTGTTATCAACTGTGGATTGCGACCTGATTCCGACGCAAGGAACGGCAATTGGAAATGCAATAGATTTGGCTCAAAAATCGTTTGTGGAAAAGGAAAAGAAATACAAATGTCTGATATTAATTACCGATGGAGAGAATCATGAAGACGATGCGATTGAAGCGGCTAAGGAAGCTACAAAAGAAGGTATTATTATTCATACGGTTGGTATGGGAACGCCCGATGGGGGACCGATTCCGGTATATCAGGGAGGTGTAAGAGTTGGTTTCAGAAAGGATAATGAAGGACATACCGTGGTGACGAAATTAGATGAAAGTATGATGCGGCAATTGGCTGCTGCCGGCAATGGAACGTTTGTGAGGGCTTCCAATTCTGATGATGCATTGAATGTTATTATGAAAGAAATAAACAGTATGGAAAAGAAGAAATACGGCGAGAAGGAATATTCGCAATATGAGGATAGATTTCAGATATTTTTTGCAGCGGCATTCGTGTTGCTTCTGATAGAATTCCTGATGTCTGAAAGGAAGAATAAATGGTTATCACGAATTAATCTTTTTGGAGAAAAATAAGTCATGAAATATCTAATAACAATATTGGTTTTGATGTTGAATATTTCTGTTCACGGGCAGACCGACAGAGCTTCAATAAGAGAAGGAAATAAATTCTATGATTTGGGAAATAAAGATACCAATAATTATAATCTTGCCAAGTCTGATTACATGAAATCACTGGATAAAAATCCTAATTCTGTTGAAGGGAATTTTAATCTTGGGGATGTTTATTATCAACAGAAGAAATATGATAGTGCTGCCAGTCATTTCAATGCCGCTGCCGGAATGACTACCGACAAATCGTTGATATCAAAGGCTTATCATAACATGGGCGATGCTTTATTAAAGGATAAAAAGTATGATGAAAGTATAGAGGCATTTAAAAATTCGTTGAAGAATAATCCAAAGGATGAGGATACAAAATACAATCTTGCGTATGCTCAATCAATGCTTCAAAAACAGCAGCAACAGCAACAAAATAAAGACGATAAAGATAAGAAGGGCGATAAAAAAGAGGACAAAAAACAACAACCGAAAGAGGGTGATAAAAAAGACGATAAGAAGGATGATCAAAAGCAACAACAGCAGCAATCAAAGGAAGATAAAGATAAAAAAGAAGGCAAGGAAGCACAGCCTAAAGAGCAGAAAAAAATGAGTAAGGAGGAAGCGGAAAGAATGTTGCAGGCATTGAATAATCAAGAGAAGGACTTACAGAAAAAATTGGGTAAAAAAGTGCCTGCAAGCGGTGTGATAATTGATAAAGACTGGTAGATGAAAAGGTATTTTGGAATAATTTTATTTGTATTGATTGCCTTTAGTGGCGAGGTGTTTTCGCAGGTTACTGTGAAGGCTACTGTTGATAAAAATAAGGTTGGATTGGGTGAACAATTCGAGTATGAAGTCAATGTTGATGGCGGGAATGCAAGCTATACTCCGCCAAGTTTTAAAGACTTTAATGTGCTTGGGCAGCAACAGACAACGGGAGGCGGAATGACTATGTATGTTAATGGGAAATTGGTTAGTGGAGGGAATTCGGGGACTACATTTTCTTATACTTTAAGTCCGAAGGCTGTTGGTAAATTTACTATCGGACCGGCTCTTGTTAATGCTAATAACAAGCAGATTCAATCAAATGCCATTACCATTGAAGTAACTAAAAGTTCTCAACAATCACAAGGAAATAAAGGAGGACAAGGTGGTGGTTCAGGAGGTGATAATGTTGGGGAAGGAAATATTTTTGTGAGGTTGAGCGTAGATAAAACCAATGTCTATGTTGGAGAAGGAATCCTTGCTACATATAAGGTTTATACCAAAGTATCATTGGTTAATTATGGAATGGATAAGGCTCCAAATAACAATGGTTTTTATTCATTGGATATTGAATTGCCGCGCCAGTTGCAGATTTCAAGAGAAGTGCTTGATGGTGTTCAGTATCAGGTTGGGGTTATTAAAAAAACTATTTTATATCCTGAACATGCAGGTACACTTGAGTTGGATCCGATGGAACCGGAGTTTATTGTGAGGGTGCAGACACAGAGAAACAGACAGGTTAATCCAAATGATCCATTCGCTCAATTCTTTAATGATCCGTTTTTTGGTGGAGTGCAGGATGTAAAGGTTAAGCGGTCAAGTAATGTTGTCAAGATTAATGTGAAAGAATTACCTCCTGATGCACCTGCAAGTTTTAAGGGTGCAGTTGGAAGATATACCATGGATGCTTTCATTGATAAGCCCGAAACCAAGGCGAATGATCCGGTAAGTCTTAAAGTAAAGATAGGTGGAAAGGGCAATTTAAAATTGATTGATCCATTGCCGATAGATTTTCCTCAAGACATCGAAGCTTATGATCCGAAAATAGCTGATAATTCGACTGTCAATGATGCTGGTGTGAGCGGAAACAAGACTTTTGAATATCTCTTAATCCCGCGTCATTCGGGAGATTACAAGATTCCACCTGTTGAGTTTACATACTTTGATTTGGATAAAAAGAAATATGTAACTCTTAATTCACAGGAGTTTAAATTGAAGGTTTCCAAAGGCAGCGGACCTGAATCTGTGACAGTAAATGGAGTGAGTAAAGAGGATGTGCAATTGCTTGGAAAGGACATTCGATATATTAAAATCAATAACCCAAAATTGATGAAGAAGGGTGATGAATTCTATGGCTCTGTATGGTTTTATTCCTTATTTATATCGCCAATGTTTTTGTTTGTAGGATTCCTTTTCTATTATCGAAAGAACAAAGAATTACAAAAGAATACCATTCTCTTGAAGAGCAAGAAAGCTACTAAACTTGCCCGTAAAAGATTATCAACTGCAAAAGTTTTATTAACCAAGAACAGCCGCGAGCCTTTCTATGAAGAGGTTTCTAAAGCTATCTGGGGGTATCTTGGTGATAAATTAAGCATACCATTATCAAATTTATCTAAAGAAACTATCTCTGAAGTTTTATTATCAAGAGGCGTGAGCGAAGGGCTACTTGCACAGTTTGTAGATATTTTAAGCAAGTGCGAATACGCCCGCTTTGCACCATCAAATTCTGTGGGACACATGCAGGAAATATATGATCAGGCAATAGGCTCAATAACAAAAATGGAGGAGGAATTAAAAGGATGAGAACATTTAATTGTAATACCACGAAGGCACGAAGGACGCGAAGTTTCACGAAGAATTTCTTCGTGTTTCTCTGTGTTCTTCTTTTCTTCGTGGTTAATTCCAAAGCGGCATCGGACTTTGAGCAGGGCAATCTTCAATACCAAAAGAACGATTTCAAAGGTGCTATAGAGACATACAACCGCATTATTAAATCAGGATATGAAGCTCCTGAAGTTTATTATAATCTGGGTAATTGTTTTTATAAAACAAATAATATTCCTGAATCTATTCTGAACTATGAACGTGCTTTGAAATTAGCCCCGAGAGATGAGGATATTCAATTCAACCTGAAGCTCGCAAACCTCAAGGTAGTGGATAAGATTCAGACCGTTGATCAGATATTTTTTAAGCGATGGTTAGAGAGCCTTTCTAATTATTTCACTACTGATTCTGCTGCTGCATACACCATAATTTTCATGTGGATTGCTTTAATAGTTCTTGCTTTTTTTGTTATTTCCTGGAGCACTATTTTCAAGAAGGCGTTCTTTTATCTTGGGGCATTGTTGCTGGTTTGCTCCATTGCTTTTCTGCTGATTTCTTATGACCGAAATAACTCTGTGAACGCTGTATCGGCGGGCATAGTCTTTAATCCTTCTGTGTATGTAAAGAGCGCGCCGAATGACAAAAGCACTGACTTATTTATCCTTCATGAAGGCACCAAAGTCCAGATTCTTGATAATGTAGGAAGCTGGAAAAAGATTCGGCTGATGAATAACAACGAAGGCTGGGTAAGGGCTGAGACTTTGGAGGTTATTTAATTACCCAAATACTTTAGATTAGTTCCCACGGTAAATAAAAATGATCTTTTTAATATTCCTATTAACTGATTGGTCTATATTTCAGAAGCACAATTCCACATTTGAAAGAGATAGATTTTACGAGATCAAGATTTAATCTATTATCAAGATCACTGAAGATACTCATTCCTTTTCCTATAGCAACAGGATTCATGAAAAGATGATACTCGTCTATCAATCCTGCATTGATTAATGATGCTACGAAACTCGCGCCTCCGTATGCAATTATATCACCGCCTTCTTGTTGTTTGAGTTGATTTATCTCTTCAATAAAATCTCCTTTTGCTAATTTTGAATTCGCCCATTGATTGGTTTCAAGAGTTTTAGTGAAGACCATTTTAGAAGTATCTCTCATTGTCTTAGCGAATGAAAGATCCATAGGCTCTGGTTTGGAAGCCTCCGAAGCCCAGTAGGGAATAAAGCCTTCCGCAAGGTTTCTGCCTAATAAAATCAAATCCACAGGCTCGGTTATTCCGGCAACATATTTCTTGATTTCATCATCCCAATTCCAGGACATCCAATCCATCTCATGGTTTGGACCTGCAACAAATCCATCTATTGAAAGCTGCATTTGTAATTTTAGTTTTCGCATTTTGTTTTGAATCTGATTTATAATTACTAATTTTTATTTGTTGTTATAAGCATCCTCCAAAACCTTTATATCAAGCTTGATCATTTTCATCATCGCCAGCATTACTCTCTTTGATTTCTCTGGGTCTGGGTCATTAATATAATTTAATAAACGGGAAGGAGTTATCTGCCAGGTTACACCAAATTTGTCATCTAACCAACCACATGCATAGTGCTTTCCTCCATCTGAAAGCTTATTCCAAAGATAGTCAATTTCTTCCTGGGTTTCGCAATTCACCAAGAAAGAAGTTGCAGGTGAAAATTTATATTGTGAATCACCATTCAACACATTAAACTGTTGTCCTTCTATACTAAATGAACCACACATAAAAGCACCCTTCGGACCGGGACCAGCTTCTCCATACCTGACCACAGTTAGGATCTTCGCGTTTTTAAAAATAGAGACATAATAATTCATTGCTTCTTCGGCTTGGTCATTGAACCATAAGAACGGAGATATCTTTTGTCCGCTCGAAACTGTTGTTTGATTATTGCTTTCCATTTTGTTTATATTTAATAATTTATCTTTTATATTGAGCGGCAAAATTACAACATTAAATTTGAAATTCTTAAGAATAATTAAATAACTTAGTTACCCAATTTTTGAAGTGGTGAAGGTTGTTGAGATGACAGGGAATATTGCAAACGTAAATAGTTTAGGAATATTAAATTACTTTTATTGTATTAAGTATTGTTTATTTTTGCCATGAACTTTAATTTGTATTATACCCAATGAAACTTACAAGAGAAGATATTCAAATAAAACATTTGGAAGCAAAAGATCTAAAGCTTTTCCAAAAACTTATTCAATTGTTTCAAGATGTTTTTGAGATGGAGAATCTAACAACTGCAAAGGAACCTTATTTGAAAGAGTTACTTGAAAAGCCTGATTTCATTGTCTTTGCAGTTATTTATAAAGAAGAGATTGTTGGCGGGCTTACTGCTTATGAATTGCCTTTATATTATTCACAATGCTCTGAAGTTTTTATTTATGATCTTGCAATTAGAACTGAATTTCAAAGAAACGGATTAGGAAAAATGTTGCTAACTTATTTAAAGGAATATTGTAAAGAAAAAGGAATCAAGCAAATCTTTGTGGCAGCAAATGAGGAGGATGAATATGCTTTAGAATTTTATCATTCATCAGGAGGAAGACCTGAAAATGTAATTCATTTTAATTATACTGCCACTGATTGAAATTGGAGGATAAACTCAGTACCTGCACCTGTATCGCTCTTTAGATTTATTCCACCTCCCATTGCAGTCATAAATTCTTTGGAGATAGATAATCCTAAACCAGTTCCTTTGGATAAAGACGTAGTACCTGGAACTCTGAAAAAACGTTGGAAAATCTTTTCCTGATACTCTTTTGGAATGCCTAAACCATTATCTTTTATGGAGATTTCAACTTTATTATCTATAGAGTTTTTAGCTACAATTATTATCTTGTCATTACTGGGGGAATAGCGGATAGCATTCGACAAAAGATTAATCAATACCCAGCTTGCTTTTTCTTTGTCTGCGTTTATTGGTTTTATATTTTCATCGAGCTTCATTTCTATAGAAACATTCTTATCGTTAGCTTGTTGTTTCATTGAATTCACTGCAAATTCAATGATCTCTTTTGCTGATGTAGAATTGATAGTAAGATTAATGTTGCCGGTTTCTGCCTGCGATAAATCTAATAACTCACTTACTAATTTTATTAATCGCTGATTGTCTTTTTGAAGATCAGAAATAATCTCTAATTGCTGTTCTGTCAGGTTTCCTGTCTTATCATATTGCAATAATTTCAAACCTATATCTGATGAAGCTAAAGGAGTCTTTAATTCATGAGAAATCGTCGCAAGAAAATTTGTTTTAGCGACATCTTTTTCCTGGAATGTCGTAATATTTTTTAAGCTGATAACAGTTCCTAATTCTTCATCGTCCTTTGTAATATCATTTGTTTCTTTGGTGAAATAACATTCCTTATTATCAACAACAATCTTGAAAGGTGCTGATTGATTCCGTTCAATTAAATAATGAAACAAATCATTTACTGTAGATACTTCACTAACTTGTTTCCCAATAATCTCTTTGGCATTTAATCCCATCAGGTTTAATGCTTGCTGATTGGCAAAAAGAATTTTATTATCCTTGTCAATACCGATGCTTGCATCCTTCAAACTATTGATGACAGCCTCTGCACGTGTCTTTTCAAACATTAATTTATTAAGATTACTGTTGGCATAGCTTTCTATTTTCTCTGCCATAAGATTAAAGGCATTTCCTAATTCGCTGAATTCATCAGTCGCATTAATAACAATACGATGTTTGTAGTTTTTATTAGCAATTTCTTTGACAGCTTCTTTCATTTTCTTCATGGGTACTAAGATAATCGTAGGGAAACGAATAGCAAATGTAAAAGCGATAAGAAAAATAAATGCAGAGATGATATAAAGATAAATCGTTGCCTTATTAGCCGCTATAGTAGCGAGTTCATTCTTGCGTTGAATGGCTTGCATATTAACCATAAGTATATTTTGCAGGTCTTTCCGAATAGCTTGAACTATTGGAGCACTTGGCTTATATTTAAATTGTTCAAAATGAGAACGAAGACTCTCTGTATATTCTTTCTCCCCAACTTCTGTAATGTTTTTTTCTTGCATCGCAAGATTAGTTTCTATTACATTAATTATTTCGGATATATTTTTATTATAACCGTCAAGCACTTCTTGTATTGCATGGCAATAAACCAGGGATTCATAATTTGCTTTAAGAATTTGCTGGGATTCTTTTTTCAATAAGGCAAAGTAATGAATACTTGTCCATCCGGAAAGTATCAATAAAAAGAATAGAAACAATGTTCCTAATCGAATCTTATTTTTTATTCCAAAAGTCATCAGGATAAAATTACCAAATCAATATCATTTTCGGAGAGTGCTTTGAGAAGATGATTAAAGATATTCGTTCTTAAAATAACTTTCCACAAATTCAAGTGAGGTTTGCCGATACAGATAGTTGTAATTTTCTTTTCAATAGCAATTTCGATGATAGATTGGGCGATATTAGAACCTTTTTTCATATCCGATCCACCTTTAGAGTCCTTGTTATTAGCTTGAATTACTTCCGCACCCATTTCTATTGCCATCTTGAAATTATTGATAAGATGTCTTTGCTTGTCAAGAGGGATATTATCCGTTGATTCTGCCGGTGTCTGGACATACAGCACATACCATTTGGAATGATAATAATTGGCAAGGCGTGCTGTCTTGCGGATAATATTTTTTGCAGTTTCATCATTACTGCTAATGCAGGCGAGGAAATGTTCATGGCGAAAATTTGTTTTGGTAACTTCTATATCCACCTTTCGTTCTACCTGTGTAGCCACTTCCCGCAATGCAAGTTCGCGAAGTTGCAATATCTTTTCCGGTTGAAAGAAATTCTTCAACGCTTGTTCTACTTTCGATTTATCATAAATCTTTCCTTCCTTCAATCGAGTGATGAGTTCATCAGCGGTCAGGTCAATATTCACAACTTCATCAGCTAATTGAAGGAAACTATCAGGCACTCGCTCTCTTACATCAATGCCGGTGATTAATTTCACATCCTCATTGATGCTTTCTATATGTTGAATATTCACAGCAGTGATGACATTGATGCCCGCCGAAAGGAGATCTATTACATCCTGCCATCGTTTTTCATTTTTACTTCCCGGTATGTTTGAATGCGCCAGTTCATCTACGCTTACCCATTCGGGATGAAGGATCATAATGGCATTGACATCCATTTCCTCGAGCTTCTTTCCTTTATAAAAAACTTCTCTGCGCGGAATAACAGGAAGTCCCTCAAGCAATGCCACGGTTTCTTTCCGACCATGTGTTTCGATGAAGCCTATTTTGACATTCACCTCATTTCGCATCATTATTTGCGCTTCCTGAAGCATGCGATAACTCTTTCCTGCACCGGCAATCATGCCGATATAGATCTTGAGATTGCCTCTGTCGCTTTGTTTTAAACGACCAAGTATCTCATCGGCTATATGATCTCTGTCTTCACTCATAAAGCAAAATTAATAAGAATTATTAAAATCCTTTTTGATTCAAATCAGACAAATTTATTTACCGCCCGATGTTGATCTGAACTTCACGATCAGCAATACTGCAATGATAATAAATAATGTCGCAGCTCCAAGGAAATATTTAAAGAATTCCTGGGATGTTATCCTTGCTTGATTGCTCTTATCTTCCAGGGCTTTCATGTTCATTTCGATGACTCCATACACAAGTTTCGAAGTACCATATATATGCTCCTTAGACCCACTGTCTTTCTTGAGATTATAATATTCCTGCGTCAGGGCATCGGTCAGTTCTTTTTCTCCTTTTTCGGTGATATTATTTTGTTGTAATTTCAGTGCATTTTCAAAGGCAGTGAAATCTATTCCCTTCTGATCATCCCTGAATGATAAGGCTTTCAGCATATCTTTTCCATAGACGATGCTGTTATAATTATCTTTTAAAATAGTTTCTGAGACCGAAGAACTTCTATTAGAATAATATGCCGAAGTACCAGTGATGATCACCGTCATTCCACAGAAGAAAAGCAGGGCGATAAGGAATTGTTTCAGTATTTTCATTTGAATTGTTTTATAGTAATACCAGGTATCTTAAATGTGGATGCAAAGATATAATAATTGTCATGAATGTTTATTTATAATAGCCTTATTGATTTCAAATAGAAAAAGGTCTGAAGATTAAGGTTCTTGATATTCCTTAGGCTTCAGACCTTATACTTTAAATCTTAAACACTAAACCCCTTTCCCTTACCTTGGTGTATAAGGTTTGGTATCGCTGGGGTCGCCATCATTCAAGGGTCCCGAAGCTACTACATAGACATCTATAGGTTCTAATGGCATTCCATTAAATTTCACTTTCACGCCCGCTCCTCCTCTTGTCTGATTCCAATCTCCATCAGGATCGCTTTGAAGTCTCCAGAAGCCTTTATAAAAATTCGCGCCTTCAACTTTTGCAACAGTAACAATAATATTTCCTGAAACTCTGGTATCTCTGATAGAACGAATCTCCGCCTTACCTATTTCTACCGAAGGACCTGCTTTAAGTGCATTAGGAATGAATTTAGAAGTCGCAAAAACAACTTCATCATTGCCGCAGGTGTTAGCAACATATACTCCTAATTGTTTCATGGCATATTTCATGTTTGCAAGATGCTGATTAGCCGCTAATGTTAAGCCCGCTCCATGTGCAATATCATATAGTCCTTTTTCATCAGTAATGACTGTCAAGGCTGGCTCCGGCGTTGGAAAATTTGCATTATCCGTCAATCCTTCA
>JABDAW010000044.1 GCA_013288905.1 Bacteroidota bacterium
AGAATATTTCTTAATGACTGACTTGATGTTTAATCTGAATATTTCAAGACTGATGACGATTTTAACCTCAATCCTTTTTCTTTATTTTGCGCCTCTATGAAAAATAATCGAATCACTAAACTTTTTAATATAGAATATCCGATCATTCAGGCTGGAATGATATGGTGTGCCGGCTGGGAACTTGCTTCTGCAGTGAGCAATGCTGGCGGTCTGGGCTTGATAGGATCAGGCTCCATGTATCCTGAAATATTAAGGACACATATCAGGAAATGTAAGGCTGCGACCAACAAACCTTTTGGGGTGAATGTACCGATGCTCTATCCTGATATTGATAAAATAATACAGATAATAATAGAAGAGAAAGTAAATATAGTCTTTACTTCTGCCGGCAACCCAATGACCTGGACACCAATACTAAAAGAACATGGTATCACAGTGGTTCACGTTATTGCGAACACGAAGTTTGCTTTGAAATCATTGGAAGCGGGCGTGGATGCAATAGTTGCAGAAGGCTTTGAAGCAGGTGGTCATAATGGTCGCGAAGAAACAACTACAATGTGTTTAATTCCGATGATTCGCGAAGCTGTTTCACTGCCTTTATTAGCAGCCGGAGGAATAGCCACTGGTGCCGGAATGCTTGCTGCTATAGCACTTGGCGCAGATGGAGTGCAGATGGGAAGTCGTTTTGTAGCATCCTTTGAATCATCAGCACACCAGCGATTTAAAGAAACCGTAATTCATTCCCATGAAGGAGATACCATCCTGACATTAAAGAAAATTACTCCTGTAAGAATGATTAAAAACGCTTTCTTTAAAAAGGTCGAGGAAGCTGAAATGCAGGGTGCATCAGTAGAAGAACTAAAAGAATTATTAGGGAGAGGCAGGTCGAAGAAAGGAATGTTTGAAGGAAATCTTGAGGAAGGCGAATTAGAAATAGGACAGATTTCGGGATTAATAAAGGACCTTAAACCTGCCGGTGAAATAGTAAAAGATGTCTGGGAAGAATATCTTGAAACAAAGAAGAAATTACTGGAAGACTAATTTTAATTATTTCTATTCTTCATCTCTTGAATGAACTTTAAAAAAGTCTTCAAGAGTTTGATCAATCCCTTCGACTTTATCTTTAGGGTATAACTTAGCGATCATATATGGCAAAGGATTCAACCAATTCTGAGATTTAATGAAGATACTATAATTTGAAGAGGTATAAGGAGGCACTTTAATTTTTTGAGCCTCAATTATTTTCTTGTCATGTTTATATTGTTGGATTCTTTTTTCATCATCAGGAGTTGCACCAAGGAAGCCTGTATCATCCCATTTACGCCACTCTTGCAAATGATCAAGATGATATTTTTTCTTTAGAGTGATGAGTTGCTTGGAGATATCATTATTCGTTTTACTCACCAAATTAATCTTGTTTCTATCCCACTTGAATTCAAAATAAGAAGTCATTTCAGGGAGAATCATTTTCCCATTATCCTTAATATAATTAGAATCATTAAACAACTTTTCAGAAGTATCGGTTATAGAGCGATTTGCGGCATTGAAATAAGAAACCCAGACAGAATCTTTCAATGAAAGAATCATGCATGAATCATTAAATTTTACATTCCAGTCTTTACTGATTACCTTTATAAAGCGCGATAATTTATAATCAGAATTAATCGCAGAATCATTAAGGATAACCGAAGTATTTTCTCTTTGAGAAAATGCAAGAGAAGCCGAAAGAATTAAGAAGCAGAAGAAAATTTTAAACCTCATGCCCGACTATTTATCAGCAGATAATTTTTTCTCTTGCGCTTCTATTCTTTTTAAAATTTCAACCATCATATTATTCTGATATTCGAGATGGAGAAGAATCGTTTCAATCTCCATTTCCGCTTTGGTATTAATTTCAAAATCCGCTTCTGCACGAATCTCCGCATGATCTGATTGAAGATTTTGCCCTATCATAATTAAAGGCATCAGAAATATCTGGATCATATTTGATATGAACAACCATAGAACAAAGGCAGGATATGGGTCGAAGCGAGTTGCAACCGGTCCGAAGGTATTCCATAAAAGCCATACGAAGGTCCAAACAAAAATGATTAGAAAGAAACCCATAGTTCCTACATGTTCGGTTATCCATATAGCAAGTTTATCCATCTTTGTAAGTCTTTCCTGATGTACTTTATTTGGATTACGAATAGGTGCACGAAGTTTCCTTAGCTGTTCTAAGGTCATGGGTGTTTGTGTTGGTTCCATACTATTAAATTTTATTTTGATTTAATGAATAATCATTAGAGAGCGCAAAGATATGAAGTAACAATTCAATCGTAGCGCATGAAACCTAAGAAAGCATTGCAATGAAACGACCTTCCATAGATTTGATTTTGATTTCGGGGGTTTTATACCAGTGCTTTTTAGATTCTATTTTAACGATGACATTGGTACTTGTATCATCTATTTTATTGACATTTACTTCCATGATATAAGAAGGTTTGAAGATACCTCCAATGCGCTTTGCAGTAAGAATTCCATTATCAGCATCTTCAGAAATCAATTCAAATCTTTTTCTTCTGATGACCGCTTTAGATCTCTTGAAAACTTTTTCATAATTATTTTGAAACGATGCTGATCTCATGAGAATACCATTTTTTATTGGAGGACAAAATTAATAAACTTTTTTGAATTAACCAATATTAAATTTGCATTAACAAAAAAAGAGGAGCAAATTCAAACAAAGATTCTTCTATTTAATCTTCGCTTTTTTACTAACTCTTCCAATAGTTTTTGGTTGCTTTTCCAACACTCGGCTTAGAAGTTCTTCTATCAATTTATTACAGGTTTTTGTGTTCTGAATATTCCTGATAATGTCTGATTCAGTTTGAACATACTTCCCGTTATTAATATCCCCGCGGCTGTTTTCAATGACATCAAGGATAGAGGCAGAGGTCATCTCAAGATGAAACTGCAATCCTATCACATGTTCTTTATAAATAAATCCCTGATTGCTGCATGCCTGCGAACTCGCAATATGTATCGCTCTGGCAGGAATATCAAAAGTTTCTGAGTGCCATTGAAATGCCATAAACTCTTCAGGAATTGATTCAAACAGATCCAGGTCCTTAGCCTTTGGTGTTAAATTTACCTGATGCCATCCTATTTCTTTAGCCTTGCTCACATGGACATTTGCACCAAGAACATCAGCAACCAATTGCGCCCCAAGACAAATGCCAATCACCGTTTTCCCTTCAGTTATCGCCTTCTCTATCAACTGCTTTTCCTTAGTCATCCAACGATATTTATCCTCATCATTTGCACTCATCGGACCACCCATGACGATCAACCAATCGAAATGCTTGGTGATAGGCAAATCTTCGTTATCATATAACAAAGTACGGCTGAATTCATGTTCGCCCACTTCAGCCCAATACTGAATGATACCGGAGCTTTCGTACGGTACATGCTCTAAACATCTGATACGAATTGGATTCATGATTTTCTATTTATGTTCTGAAGATTAATAAGAATATTCCACGCCGACAAATATACATTATTAAGGATATACTATATGGAAATATTTTTTCCTGTTTCAATTCTTCTATCCGTATAATAATACCTCACATTCTTCTATAATTTACATTTTGAAGTTTTGGATTATTGTCCTTCATGAGTTTTAAATTCGGTCAATACATAATTTCCTTGTCTATGAATCTCTTTGCCCAATGCTTCTGCAAAATGACATTTGCTAATGTCATCAAGCCGGTAATCAATCTTAACAGGAGTATTTTCGGGCATGTAGAGAACCGTATTGTAAGAAGAATTGGCAACAGAAAGTGCATTGCCGTCTTTTACATTGATCAATCTTGTAGAATAAATATCTCCGAACTTCTTATACCAGGGAAACATAAAGAATGGCTCATGAATAATGGCTTTCCAACCAATAGGCATGGATCGTTTTGCTTCGCAGGCAAAGGAGAAATCAGAGGGAGCAGTAAGGATGGTAGCATCTTTATCAGTGTTCGAAGCAATCCATTCGTGCATCAATGTAAGGTCTGATTTTTTATAGTTCCCCACCATATATCTGCCTTGCAATTTAGGGACAGGAATCATTGCCGAATTCAATATCACAAACAATAAAACAGGTATGCCGATAAGACTTATTTTCCTGGCAATACGTATCATTTTATCAGAATCTAAATTCATTAACAGACGCTGCTTTAGCCCGATTGCTATGAAGATGGAGTCGAATGCACATACCCACATCGTTGATTTAAACCACTGCGTCTTTGCAATCCAAAACATATTCCCTGCTTCAAAACAAATTATGTAAATAATGCATCCGATTATGATAACATTGCCTTCAAAGAACACATACCATCGAAAGGGGGATTTGACTTTTTCAAGTAACTGACCTAATCCTATAAGCAATAAAACAATGAAACAAATATAGTCTTCCGATGGAAAACTTGATGGCACAAAATGATTTGGATTGCGGAAGAAAAAGATGATGTCGGCATATTTGTTTTGATCATAATCATAATGAATAAAGAACTGATGATAGATCATCGGAACCAGCATGGCACCTGCAAAGAGCAGATATATCAATAGTGTGTTCAGAACAGTTTTTATACCGATCCTTCTGAAAGTTACAATCATAAATAAGGCTACCAAAAAGAAAGGTTGAGCTGCATCCATCACCTGGAATAAAGTGGCTATTCCAAAGATCATTGCCATCAGATAATACTTCTTCTTGTGGAATTGAAGTAGCCCGAAAACCGCAAGGGACAAGGCAATGGTGCTGCATATCAGGCTGCTGTCGGTAATGGTATTGCCACCGATTGTAAATTTATAGAACACAAAATAGATAAACAATGGAGCCATAAAAGGAGTCAATTTATCCTTCGTATAAAAGGTCGTGATGCGAATGAAAGAATATGACGAAAGGCTGATGCAGAGCAGTGTCAGCACAAAACAAATCACCGATACCGGAGCTATGAATGACAGTCCATAAACGAACCATACATAGAAACTCCTTAAAGAATAAGTCTTGTGATATTCCGTCACAAAATAATCATGCTGATAGAGGCTGTGATCCATCAATTGATAGACTTGCGGAAGATGTTCTGCCTGGTCGTCGGTATTGAATTGATATCCTCTTACGAACAGGAAAAGACAGGCAATAAAGATGGCATAAATTATATAGACGAAAGTCTCTGATTTTAATTTATCCTTCCACATCAATCTTCTTTTTTTAATTTGAAAATATAATGATGCATGTATGGAAACACTGGTCTCACGGAGCCTTTGAAGACTGTCTCAAGATCATTCTTTTTAAATTCATTAGTATAATATTTCAAGGATCTAAACTGCAAAGGCACCGGCACTCCCTTCTTCATCTTATTAAAAAACCAGTCTTGTGCCGAGATCCAAATCTTATCCATAGCATTCAGATACATCTCCTCTATCAGGATGATATGCCCCTTCTTTTTAGTGATTCTTTTTAATTCTTTCAGATAGAATTCTGGGCTGTTGGTATGGTGCATGGAGGCACAGGCGATAACGACTTCAAAACTTTCGGCAGGGTAGGGGAGAGGCTCATCGGGTGTGATTATTTGAAAAGTAAATCGTGGATTCTTCAAGATACTTTCATCAAGATTTTGATCTTTGATCACATCTATGCCGATGATTTCGAGAGCAGGGATTTTATTCAGAATCGTTTCAGACATATATCCGTTTCCACATCCGAAGTCCAATGCCTTCCCCGCTTTTGGAAGAAGAGGAAGAAGAACTTTGGCAAGATTTTCACTCCGGCTTTTGGTCATTTTCCGATACAATGACAGGTCTGCGATAAACATAGAAAAAAGACTAATTTTTGAAGTCGCAAGTATAGACAATTAGCCCGAATGCACGCTTGACTAATTCCAAGAAACAATTTAAGAAAGATGGCAGAGGTAAGATGTAACGTACCTCTTACCTCGTCCATTTCATCTTTTATAATCCTCCTCGTCTTGTTGTTGCGCCCTGAAAAGGTCGCAATCACAAGACGATGAAAAATAAAAAAAGCCTTCCGACACATCATCGGAAGGCTTTCCTAATTTCTAAATATCTTTTTAATGACTGTCGGTTTCTATACACCACGAATACAATTACAATATAATAACTATGAGGGCTTGTCATTCCCGACGTAGGAGGAATCCTATCCATATTTCTATAGGATTCCTCCTTCGTCGGAATTGTAAAAGTCACTTAATTCGGTAACAGATTTATAAATTAGAATTTATAAATCTGTTACCGAATTAAGTGACTTTTACAGGAATGACAAGACGAAATTTTGTGCATGACAGTGTGCTGACATTTCAAAACCATGTATCCCCAATACAATGTATTGTAATGACAAAACAATGCATTGTTACGACGAAACAATGCATTGTTTTGTCATTACAATACATTGTTTCATCTAAACAATATATTGTTTCGCCTCTGCAATGACAAGTTATCACAAAACAATGCATTGTAATGCGAAAACAATGCATTGTTTCGACAAAACAATGCATTGTTTTGCCTCTGCAAGTCATTATTTTCATTTTTGACAGTTAGAGACGGTAATTTTTATGAAGAATAAGAAGATGGTTTTAGGAGGTATCGGCACTCCTTATATATCTACAGTGTACCCACATCTTTTTTCATTGCCGTTGGCTTTAGCCAACGGATAGAAATGGAAATATTAATTGGCTTTAGCCAAAAAAATCCAATTAAATTTGGGCTAAAGCCCCTTATTGTCTTTCAATTTAACCGTTGGCTAAAGCCAACGGCAATGAAAAAAGATGTGGGTACACGGTAGTTATATATATAGCGGCTATTTTGAGAAGTTTTTGGGTATGGGGGTTTGGAATGATAAATAATATTACTAATTTTGCGCTTCAATTTAATAATAATACAATGAAAAAATCTTTACAAATCTTAATCGTGTTCGCCTTCTTAGGCTTGAGCGCAATTGCGCAGCCGGGCACTATTAGTAATGCTTCCAATTCTATTATAAGTCACAATGAGAAAAATGGAAACCATACACTTGGACTTTTTTTTGATACAACAGCATGTGGATTGAATTATACCCATGCAACTGTATTAATTGAGACCCGTTATAACCAATATGCAATTTCTGCGTTAGGTTCTGGATTTCCAGCACAGCTTTCTCTTGAGCAATTACCAGCTACCTATACGATAGACAAAGCATTTTTGTATTGGCAGGAATCTTATTATTTGGATTCGGCAAACCCGTTATACCTGACTAATCCTATAGGAAATCACTTTACGATTGCAGGAACCATTGCCGGATCAGATGGACCTGAATGTTGGGGTGAACAGGGAACACGAACTTATAGAGCAGATGTTACAAATGTCATTACAGGTATAGGTTCTTATACTATTGATAGTATCGGAGGTAGTCTCTATAATAATAATGCTCGGGAAGTGGATGGTGCTACTTTGATAGTTATTTATCAAGATCTTAATGCTGCTTATGAAGGGACTTTTATTATTCAGGATGGAGCTTTTGCCGCTATTGCAGGAAATATTAATTTTGTTATTTCAAATCTTAATATTTGTCAAACGCAAAGTTCAGGGAAAGGTTTTATATTAGTTGCAGGCTTCGAGGATACAGTAAGTTCTTATCATACCGCAGTTATTAATAGTGATACTATTGACTTTCCAAATTTATTTCTCAACTTTGATGAAGACACAGTAACATATCATATAGGGCAAACAACTCTTGTTAATGGAGAAAGATCAATTTCTAATTGTTATTTAATATCTGCAATAGGGGCGTATTATCAGGATACTTGCACTACCTGTAATGCAATTCCTTCATGTTCATCAAACTTCACTCTTATTCCCGATACTAACATTCAACATCATTATTTTGCAATAAATAATGCAACAGGAACTCCACCGCTAAATTATTTATGGAGTTGGGGCGATAGTACTTATGATACCACAGCCTTTCCAAGTCATACTTATGCTGATAGCGGTATATATACAATTTGTTTGACCATTACAGATTCGACTGGTTGTACAAGCAATTATTGTGATACGACTTTCTTGCAAAGAACAGCGAATTATATGGTTTATGTTAATGTTATTTCTCCCACCCATACAGGCATTCAAGGAATACCATCAACTAATAAAGTTTTTGTCTATCCCAATCCAGCTAATAATACATTGAACATTCATTCTCAATTATCAATTCTCCATTCTCAACTCATTATCACTGACCTTCTCGGCACAGAAGTCTATAAAGAAATGCTTACCGGCATTGATAATACCATCTCTATTTCCACATGGAGCGCAGGGCTTTATTTCTATGAAGTAAGAAGCAATAATTCAAGCATACGCGGGAAGTTCGTGAAAGAGTTATGAGTTATGAATCCTTACCAATTTTGATTTTGGACAATCCATATTTCCAAATACAGATAGTACGGAAAGGCTTGATAACAAAGCATTCTGAGCACATATTTTAATTCCAATTTGTGAAAACTGAAATAGTTTGAATTCGTTTGGGTGCGGAAACAAGGTGCGGAAAAATTCAGTCGTTACGTTCATCTTTCAAGGGTATTTTGTTTTACTTTTGATTCGTTTCGTATCTCCTCCAATTCCTCATTTCTTTGCGGTTCATTTGAGAATACCTTGAAGCCTTTTAGTGATTTTGCCAGTACCTTAGGATCCAAGTAGTGCTTGTCAATAACAGCATTTCCAGCGTGTCCCGTTACTTCCCTGATATTGATTCCCTGCCGCATATAAATGTCCAGACTGGTGATGTAGGTTTTGCGGAGGCACTTGAAGGTCAGGTCCTTTTCGCCATGTGTTTGTTTGTAATAATGGGTGAATCCGCTGGACAGGGCAATAGCTATGCGTTTTTCGCGGTTCTTTATAATGTCGGGAGCCAAAATATATTTATCGGTGTTTTTATTTTCCTCATACCCGAACTTTTTAAGCAGGGTAAATAAGGCATCAGTAACGGGAATATAAATATACGATTTGCTCTCCTCATTAGTGTGTTTCTGAATTCGATTGACCTTGTAATTCTCAATTTTAATATACAATGGTGTCCCGTCCTTGTCAGTAGCAATTTCATTGTATTTGAGCGTAGCGACTTCCTCACGCCTGCGCCCCGTTTCGAGTGCCAGACGAAAACCATCGGCAAGCCACGGACGGTACATATTCAGCTTTTGTCTTGCCGTTTGTCCGACTTCTTTGCTTCCGTTATCAAAACGAATCAAATTTAATACCGCTTCAAATTCCTCAAAAGAAATGGACTGCGGATTTGAGCGCATTGGTTTTCTATTTATATTCTTTTGATTAAACCAGTTCTTAACAGGTATTTCATACTCCTCGGAATACCATTTGAGAAATGACGCATAGTGGGACAAACACTTATTGAATGATCTATTCGCCATGTTTTTATCCTCCAAGTATCGAAAGACTTCCCCGACCATTTTGTCATTTATCATCTCAACCGTCAGTTCTTTTATATCGTGCCCCTTATTCGTCCAACATTGTATAAGATTTTTAGCCGACCGTTCAAAAGCTTTTATATGGGCTTCCGTCCTTTGCTTTTGGCGGTGTTCAGGTACGTTTTCATTATTTAAAAATCCGACATACCTCGCTAAAGCATTCACCAGTAACAACGGCTTATTTTGTTCCTCTGAAACTTCCTTCTCAACTTTCTTTCTTCCTATATATCTCCCCTCTTTTACTTCCTTTTCAAATGCAATCGCCTCCAAAATTGCCTGATTGATATCCCTCGTCTCCAATGTTTTTGTCTTCCTTTCATTCTCTGTATTTGGCACCGAAATATATACTTTGAAGGCATGTTTGTCTCCAAAGGGGCAGCGGTTCAGAGGCTTGCCTGTTTCTTTGCACAATTCATAAACATTTGTTTTGCATTTGTAACAGAACACTTTTAACCCTTTCCACTTTTTGGCAGAAGGAATGTATAATGGCTTTTTATTTTGCATCGTGGGCATCATAACTCGGGTGTAATCTTTTGCAACTTGACAAGAAAATCCTTTTCTTGTTTGCCTTGGGGTTTGTATTTTCTAATGACACTAATTTGCGTATCTCTTACCACGCTCTCAATCTTAAGAAGGTTTGAAAGGTTTATAGTTGAGTTGAGATTATCGGGCATATTTCCATCGCCATATTTTGTAGTAAGGTATTTTTTTGGCTCCTGATCTTTTGCATTTTCAAATTCAGATTTTAATACATAGTGCAGTCTGCTACCCTTATCGCAGAAAATCTGCACTCCGTGATTACGACACCAGTTCCGAACAGTTCGATAATCTTTGCAGCCAAATTCCTTTTTTATTTCCTTTATGTAAATACGTTCTATCATTCCATTTTTGTTTTATTGTCAGAAACTTTATTAATTTCGCCGGCAAAATTCCGACTATTTTTTTTCATACAGGTGGCATGCAGGCATGCCCTTCACTTTTCTTTATTATATGAGGCTGATAATTCCAAGACTAATTCTTCAAAGAATTGAATCCAAATGTGATCCCCCGGGGGATAGAGATTACTTTTTGCCTAAGGATTTGGTTCAACCACTTCATAATTTTATTGATAATAATTTGGAAAAACTCAACAAGAGACTTTATAACAAATATAGGCATCATAGTGGTACCGATGAAAGAACACTCAGGTACGCCTGGGGTTCGGATGGAAAGGAGAACGATGGTGCAATAAAAGAACTTAGAGACCTACTTTGTTATTTCGGGTTTCAAAAAGAATGGAGAGAAACACTGATTTATCTCAAAACTGATGAGGAGAAAGTCATAAGTGATACGAATAAGTGTAGAGAAAATTATTTAAAAGAAACTTATAAAAAATATCATGATTCAACTCCAGAGGATGTTTTATTGGAGATATCGTATGATGAAGTTTCAATAAAGATACTTTCAGATGAACTACAGCTACTTTATAAAAAAGACAAAATAATAGAAGGTAAAGATAAAGCTTATTCAGGATACATAGAGCATGGAAAACATCCGGACATATTAAAACATGTTTTTCGTTTTAATATGCGCATGAAAGATTGGACTCAAAACAGGTTGATTATAGCTTCTATGAAAGATTCTGACTTTAAAAGTGAGCGAATTTTAAACATATGCAATCTCACATTGTATGAATGTGAGATAAGGGAATGTTACGAGGCATATAGATATAATAAAGAGGAATTCGGCAGAAGAATTAGAGATGCTAAAAAATATCTTGTGCAAGTTCCTCCATCGTATCATAACGATATTTATTTCTATTGGAATGGTAAGTGGTACTTAGATTTATGGTGGTCTACAGGACAACGAGGTAATCTTTTATATGCTTTAAAATATTTTAATTTATCATTAGATAAAAAATATAGGTGGTGGGTGCATTGTTATAAATGTATTGTTTTAGCCATTCTTGATATAGAGAAATGTAAAGAAGAGAGTTTAAAATTTAGAAAAGCCATTATTAAATTATTGGAAACAGAACCTGATCAATCATCTGTAAAATGTTTTTCTATTACCGGAATTATTTTAGCGGACGGAATACTTAAACTTAAAAAGCATATTGCTAAAATCCAACCTTCTGACACGACTGATTTTTCGGTTACCATATTACACCATATTGATCTGATATATCAAAATGATCCTGCGAGCCATGATATTTGCAATGCTATTATTAATAATTGGATTGCTTAAAATAATTTATTAAGATGAGAAAATCGATAATTACGTCATACCACCATAGTTTTGCGGGAGGGAGCAAAAACAGTAGCAGGTTGATGCACTATCTTTCTCAAAATGGCTACGATGTGGAAGGCTATTTTTACGAAACCCCTCAATATTTTAATTATACAATAAGCAAAGTAAAACGAGTTATTTTTGATTCTAACTTTGTATATTCAGAAGTAATCGAATCCGAATCCATTAAAAATTACTTAATAGCAAATAAAATTGCAGATTGTTTGAAGAGTGCCCCACAACAAATTCTTTTTGGAGCCAATTTGTTTCCATATTGTAATATCTTACTTGACGCTAAAATCCAAAACAGCGGGCTTAATCACTCTAATCCTCCTCTTATTTTACATCCCGTGGGTTCAGATATTTTTCAAATTGGAACTCACATAAAATCCAGAGTAAAATGGTTGCTTGATCATCCCCTTGTGGATCGCCTAATTACCTATTCCACTTCTTTTGTTGAAGACATTAAAGAATATTACGATATTAAAAATGAATTTACTATTTTGCATCCCTTCATTGAGAAGGAAAGTTTTTTTGCAATTAGTGAAATAGAAAAACAGAATAGAAGAAAAGTCGTTGGGTTGCAAGAGGATGATTTTATTATACATCATCACAGCAGTATGCGAAAGATAAAATGTCCAAAGGTTGTTATTGATATTATTAATAAAGCTTCAAAATTAATTTATCAAAATACTATACTTTTCATGGTTGGTCCAATACCGTGGGATATATTAAAGGAAATGAAATTGCACCTCATTGAAATTAGTTCCCCCAATAGTCCTTTTAAATTTGAAACCAAGATGGGTAAACTAACTATATATTGGACTGGCATTATTTCCGACATTAAGTTTTTATTGCAGATTTCTGATGTTGAATTAAATGCGAGCCTTTATGATTCTTTTAATATATCTTTATTAGAAGCAATGGCATGCGGTATTCCTGTTGTTACCTCCGATGTTGTTGGTATAAAAGAACATGTACAAAAATTTGATTTTGGTTATTGTTTTCCAACCAGGAAATTAAGTTTTGATAAGTTGAATGATATTCTTTTATCTGACAAGTCTAATATGCCTCTATTTGATATTGACTATGCTGTAAGTTCCATACTCAGTTTAGCAGAAAACAAGAAGAGTTCAAATATAAGATTAGAAGCCTCAAAATATGTAGCCGAAATGTTTGACATTAATAAGGCGGGCAACCTATTTGATAAAATTTTTAGTTTCTGATATAAATATAGTACATTATGAATTCCACGATAAATATTACTTTCCCTGCTAGCTTTGAAAACCTTTCTCTTTATAAAAAGGAAAGGATATATGAAATCATTAATAAGCTGCATAGTAGTAAGTTAATCTTAGGAGTTCTCTGGGGTGGTTCTTTATCTTACAAGAATGATCCTTCATCAAAAGCTGATGTAGACTTATTTTGCCTGGTCAAAAATGCTGATGAATATATAGAAATACTAAAAAATGAGTGGCGGAATGACAAAGAAATAAGCATGGTTCTTTCACATGGGTATTTTCCTTGGACTGGTGAACTTTATGGAATTTATTTTAAGGGGGATAATGATTTTGGAATTGATATATGTCTAATCTCTTTGAACAAAGCTTCAACTTTTTTTTGGGAACCTAATGGACATATTTTATGGGATGAAGGCAGTATTATTAACGACTCTCGAAAAACACAACAGGAAAATCCACAATACACAAATCAGCCGTTTCTTAAATCAAATCCTTTTTCTCTCTCTGTAGTTACAGCGAAGAAAATTGAAAAAAACTTAGCGCGCGTACATTTATGGAACGCCCTTGAATTGTTAAGTATTCTTAGAAAGTACGTTATGCAAATAATAAGAATTTATGAAATCCGAGACACGCAATTTTTAGGCAGAGTTAATCGGGATATAGAAGAAGTATTTTCTTCAGAAATGAATAAATCATTTATTGAAACAATCGCAACTTATGATGTAAAAGACATTGCTATCAGAACAACTAAATTGCTACTTATGTTAGATTCCTTTTTAATTTATTTTGACAAGAACAAAGAAGGAGATATTCAGGAATGGGTTAAAGATGAAATAGAAAACGAAATAGAAAAACTCAAATTATATATTTCGTCTAATGCATAGTCAGCAGTTTGTACGTATTATCAATGAGGTAACTTCTCAACTTGGAATTGCAACAACTCATTTTTCCGATAATTGGGCGATAAAACTATCAAAACTACAAACAACTGAATACATTGTCGGATATACGTTCCCGTTAAACAATGCAACTACGTTCAAGATTCTAAGGAATAAAAATTTATGCAGCGAAATATTGTCAACTGAAAATGTCCCTAATGTCCCTCATCAGGTGATTTTTCATCCTTCTGTCAAAAGAGTCAGCCATACCGCAACTGGTAATTCAAAAGATATATCAGATTTCTTAACCAATTACAACTTCCCTATTGTAATAAAAAGAAATAAAACCTCTGGCGGGCAAGGGGTTTTTATTGTTCAAAATATTAGTGAATTAGAAACTATCCTTCTTAATATTTTTTCTAAAGATAATGTTTTATGCTTATGCCCTTATAGAAATATATTGCATGAGTACAGAAACATTATATTAAATGGCAATTGCTTGCTTACTTACGAAAAGTTGAAACCGCATTTAATTGGAGACGGGGAAAAAAGAGTGATTGATTTGTTAGCTGATCATTCGTTATTGCATCAATGCAATAAATTTGATAGTGATATTTTTGATGATATATTTAAAAATAAATTATTCTATGTTCCCTGTCTTGGCGAAATTGTCTATCTTAAATGGAAACACAATACCACATTTGGCAGTACCTATTCCGTTGTAAATAATCCTCAAATAAAGCAATTGGCTCTTGAAGCATCATCGGTTGTAAATTCTTCATTTGTTAGTACAGACATTATTTTTTCTAAAGAGTTTGGTTACGAAATTCTTGAAATCAATGCTTCAGTTGTATTAGATTCCTATTCTATCAAATCAGAAGCCAATTACCAGCAAAGTATATCCATTTATAAAGCAGCAATGGAAAAAATTTTTGCCGATAGATAATATTACTACAATTATTTGAATGGATACTGATTTATATTTTTTTAATCTCCTTGAAGGGTGTGATTTGATAATAGTTTGTGGGTTGTATAAAACGGGAACATCTCTCGTTGCGAACCATATTGAAAATCAAATGGGATACAACAATCCAGCCAAGCAGTCCAATCCATCAGAAAGAGGCTATAGTAGAAATGGGAACAGGTATTTTACGAATGAATGTAAAAGACTTAGAGAGATAAACAAAGATATTATTGCTTCAGGAAAGCCCAATTCTCAAAACATTAAAGATTACATAAAAAGCATAGAATTTCCGTCGGTTATTAAGGATCCGCTTTTTTGTTATACGCTCAAGTACTGGCTTAATGAAATTGATAAACTGAATTTAAAACATCTAATTATTTTTACTACTCGAGACCAAAAAGAAACGATGACGAGTTGGGATGCTTCGCCCTATACAAAGAATCTTTTATTGAGCCAGAGATTCGAAACTCTTTGTACTTCCTTTAATCAGCAATTAGCATATTGCAAAAAAAATAATAGTCCTCATTATCGCATAAGATTTGAGGATATAGACAATCATTTTACCCACTTATTATAATATGTTATACTAACTCCATGACTGAGTTTTCAAATGATTCTATCGTAAGCTTTATTCAGGAAGTAATTATTGATGCTGGTAGCTTAATCTTAAAAATTCAACAACAACCTTTTCAATTGTCATATAAAAATGGAGTAATGGATATTGTCACTGATGCGGACATACGTTCAAACAACCTGATAATTTCAAGGATAAAAGATAAGTTTCCAAACCACGGAATTGTATCAGAAGAGTCAGCAAACTTAAACTCTGATGCTGATTATATTTGGTATATAGATCCGCTTGACGGCACAAATAACTTTGCATCACGCATACCGCTTTGGGGTATAAGCATTGCGTTAGCATATAAGGGAATAATACAATACGCATCAATTTATTTACCAGAGACTAAAGACCTCTCCTTTGCAAAAGCAGGTTTTGGGACATTCTTAAATGGGAAAAAAATAAGATACTCCAGTAATAAAACCTGGAATGGTGTATATGGAATTATGCCAGTAAAATACTCGACCCAAAATACAAAATTCGAGAAACAAATTGATGAAATTTCTAATGGGACTGCATGGTTTAATAAGATCGCTTCACCAGCTGTTTCGGCAATTTGGGTTGCTGATAGTCGTCGAAGTTTCTATATTTCAAAAGGAAAGAATTCATGGGATTTTGCGGCTTCTTGTCTTATATGTAAAGAAGCAGGTTGCTTTGTAAAAGATTATTTTGGTAATGACTGGAAAATTGGTAGCACGGGATTTATTGTATCTTCTCCAAAAATTGCAAAGCAATTAATACGAATTGTAAAAGATTGTTATCTATCCGATACTGAGAAAGAAATTATTTCTACTTAAGACCTTTAGTTTAATTTTTCCAAAAATGGAGAAGCCCTGCTGTCGCAGAGCCTCTCCATTCAAAAATCAAACTCAATAAAAATTACGGGTGCGAATTAAGAAAATTGTACATAAGGTAAAACTTGTGTCCTGATATTCCACGCCTCTTGCCATATTTATTTCCCGAGCTATTATGCAGGGAAATAAATCTTTAATAATAAAATAATATACAAATGGAAGAAAAAGTTGAAAAGCGGGATGTCTATGCAATCATCACAAACCGCATTGTAGAGCAACTGGAACAAGGCATTGTTCCCTGGCGGAAACCCTGGAAAGAAGCAGGACCGCCCATGAATCTGATTTCCGGTAAATCATACCGTGGAATCAATGTCGTCTTACTCGGTTCGCTTGGGTATGATCTAAATTGTTTTCTGACTTTCAAACAGGTCAAGGAATTGGGAGGCTCGGTAAGGAAGGGTGAAAAGCCCTGCCCCGTAGTCTTTTGGAAGGTAGAGGAGAAGGAAGATGAAGTTACTAAAGAAGTGTCAAAAAAGCCATTTCTGAAGTATCACAATGTATTCAACATTGCCCAGTGTAGCAAATTGCCGAAGGATAAGCTTCCGGTAATTGAAGCGAACCAAAACGATCCTATTGAGGTATGCGAGGAAATTGTAACCAACATGGTACAAGCTCCAAAAATCAAGTATGGCAAGGAATTAGCCTACTACAGCGTGAAGTACGACTATGTCAGCATTCCAGAAATGGAATCATTCGAGAGTAGTGAGGCGTTTTACGGTACGCTCTTTCACGAACTGATCCACAGCACCGGACACACCAGCAGATTGAATCGAAAGGAACTCATGGAGATGAATCCGTTTGGTTCAAAGGTCTATTCCATCGAGGAATTGACTGCTGAAATCGGTGCCTGTTATCTCAATTCCCTTGCAGGGATTGACAACGAGGGTATGGACAACAATGTTGCCTATATCCAGTCATGGTTAGAGAAGTTGCAGAACAACAAGAAGTTTATCTTCTATGCCAGTTCTAATGCGCAGAAGGCAGTTGATTTCATTTTAGGCATCAAGCACGAAGAAAAGACCGGTATCACGGTAGAAAGAGAGGAGGTAATGGCATGAGAACGAAAGGCACACATGAAGAAGCCACAGCGAATCCGTTGAGGGCTGTAAAGTTATTGCTCATTGCCCTTCACTTCGGTTATTATGCCCGAATTGAAAGAGGATGGAACGGTAATCAAGACGAACCGATTAAATTCAAAAATCCTTTGTTGGACATTGAAGAAAATTGGACAGAGTTCTATGAAGAAACGATGTCTTGGGAGGAAGTGGTAACACGAAACCACTTCTTTAATGAAACGGACAAGAAGCTGACCTTATCAAAAGATACGTCCTATGATCCGCAGCCCTATTCGTTCTACAAGCCCAAGGACGGTATTCCCTTCTACATTCCAAGGGAAATGCCAAAGAAAGTCTTTGTCGTGCATTGCAACAAGAGCAGAAAGAATGTTCCATGGTGGGTGAAAGGTTTTGCAGCAACCACCTATCCATTGCGCTTCATTCCTAAAAAGGATATGCGTAAAATGTCTAAAAAGACTTGCTATGCCTTACGAGTTGGTTCATTGAGTAATGGTATTTCTCTGGAATTTCACATTCCGAAAAAGTTTAGTCTTAAATGACTTTACTGCAAACATCAAAAACCTGGTACAAAAATGTATCAGGTTTTTATTTTGTTCAAGTTATTATCCCCAACAATAAATCCTAAAACAAGCATCCAACATATCTGCCTTCTTTGAAAAACAAATCGTCCTCCGGTTCA
>JABDAW010000045.1:0-14145 GCA_013288905.1 Bacteroidota bacterium
ATAATAAGTAATAATCTTTAAAAGTTTTAATAATTTTGCCACCAATAAATATAATATGAAATCTCTGATTCTGACTTTTGTGACCGTGCTGCTGATAATTTCTGCCTGCACCTATGACAAGCACTTCCCGGCAATTGCAAATAATAATAATCCCAATACGCCTCCTTATGTATGTACCGATACGGTTCATTTTTCTACGGATTTGGAACCGATAATTTCAAGTACATGTGTTCAAATCGGTTGCCACATGGGCAATGGATATGGCGGACCAGGGGCATTGGATTATACCGTATTTGCAAATGTTCAAATAGAAGATTCTGCAATCTATACAAGGATTACCTACCCGCCCACCCAAACCGGCGTTCCGGGTTTTATGCCTAAGAATGGAGCACCATTGCCAGATTCTATAATCCAAAAATTTTATTGCTGGTGGAAGCAAGGCGGACTGAATAATTAATTAAATAAAATATATGAAAAACCTGATTGTAATTTTTCTTGTCATCGCAACGATAGGGACTGTGAATGCCCAGACGATTTATTCCACAAAAACCGGAAGTGCTTCTTTTTTTTCAAAGACTTCGATAAGGGATATTAATGCCAAAAATGATAAAGTAGGAGTCGTCCTGAATACCGCAACCAATGAAATGGTCTTTGTGGTTTCAATAAAGAATTTTGTCTTTCCAGATGCCTTGATGCAAGAGCATTTCAACGAAACCTATATGGAAAGCGATAAATATCCCAATGCGAATTTCAGTGGAAAATTCAATGAGAAAATTGATTACTCCAAAGACGGCGTAACGAATGTAACGGCTACAGGCAAGCTGAAAATCCATAACGTGGAACATGAAGTTACCGAGAAAGGAACCATCACCATCAAGGATGGAAAAATTATTCTTCATGCAGAATTTACGGTGGAATTGAAGGATTATAATATCGAAATCCCTAAGGTGGTCTTTGATGATATTGCCAAGACCATTTTAATAAAAATAGATACTCCTCTGACATTACATAAGAAATAATTAGTCGAACACATGAGAAATAAATATAAATTATCAGTACTATTCCTTGGGCTGCTTTTAGGTATTATCAAACCAATGATAGCACAGGAAGATTGGAAATCTTTGGTAAGCCTTGATTCATTAAACACGAGTGGAAACACCAGTGCCACCTTCAAAACCACACGATTGATAAATGGTCAATCTGTGGAAACGGTCAAGAAACATACCCTCGATTTTCGGGTAGCTCATCGCTTCGGAAACGAAAGCCTGGGCATCCATTCTCTCTATGGTCTTGATGCGGCGAGTGACATCAGGCTGGCTTTAGAATATGGCATTTCAGACAGGCTGACTATCGGTTTCAGCCGTAGCAGACTGGCAGAAAATCTGGAAGGATTAATTAAATATCGCCTCCTGATTCAGAAGGAAAATGGCGCGATGCCACTGTCGGTAACATTGTTTGCAAATTCAGTAATCACTTCAGTAATGGATTATACCGCTACTGCCGATTATGCAGGAGATTATGCCATTTTTGCGCATCGAATGTCATATACCTACCAGGTGCTGATTGCACGAAAATTTTCCAGGATATTTTCTTTTCAGATAATGCCTTCCCTGGTGCATCGGAATTTTATTACCAACCCTTCTGACAAGAATGATATTTATTCATTGGGTGCCGGCGGACGATTGAAATTCTCTAAGCGTTCGGCTATCGTGGTTGATTATTTTTATAATATTAACCCCTCGAACAGCACCCGTTCTGCAGGCAGTGGTATTACCTACTATAATCCGCTGGGTATCGGCTGGGAAATAGAAACGGGAGGGCATGTATTCACCATCATGTTTTCAAATGCTGCGGGCTTGATAGAAAACGAATTCATCCCGAATACCACTGACTCGTGGAGGAAAAGAGGATTCAAATTCAGCTTCGATATTTCTCGAAACTTCAAGTTATAATTTTCTCTTATTAAAAAGAAGAAGCCACGAATTCCACTGATTGAAATTATAAATTAGTGGAATTCGTGGCTTCTGCTTTTACTGCTATGGCAGCGGCTGCACAATAAATTTTTGAACCGCATGTTGCGATCCAAGACTCGATTGCGCAATGAGTATATATTCGCCTCGAGGAAATAAAGAAACATCTATCGGGAATAAAAATTCAAGGTTAGAGGTATAATTCGCAAGGGTGTAATAATTCTCAAAACAGAATTGAAAATTCGCCACACTATAGATCGTTACATGCACATTATCGCTGGGATCAAAAACTGCCAATATCATATTTAAAGGGCTATAATTAACAGGATTAGGCCACAAAACAAAGCCAAGTCCTGTCGTCTGGCACGGACCATCCTGATAGGTCGAGACCCCATGAAGCGTCTGCGCCACGCAAATATTGAAATAAGTATTATTATCGCAACCACACACCGGTTTATAATTCATAACATTGTCGGTATCACAAACACTCCCGGCAAGGATTGTCGTAGTATCCACACACCCTCCATATTGCGCAAAGCAAGGAGTATTTAAAATCATTAATAAAATAACAAAGCCAAAAATAGATTTGAAATTTTTGGTAATGTCTAAGGTAAAATTTTTCATTTTATATAATTTATTTTTTTCTCCTTTTATGTAACAAATTGCATTCCAATTGAAGGCGTAAAATTACAAAAATATGGGGTAGCGGAACAGTCTAAGGGTTAATTTTATCTTAAAAGGTACTTTGAAAATGGGAATTCTATATTGAGAAACTCAAAAGCTCAACGGCTATTTCCTGTTCCGTGATTCATAGAGAATTTTTAGTTTTGCTCCCCGTTATAAAGCAAATAAATTATGGATTCCCTGACAGCAAATTTTAAACGATTCTTCAAAGATTCCGATGCCCTTAAAAAATTAATAATTATTAACGGCGCAGTCTTTCTCGGGCTGCATTTGCTCGAATCTTTCCTGGCACTTTTCACTTTTCCGGACTACTATTATGGCTATATCCTTCATCATCTGATGTTGCCTGCGTCCATCAAGAATTTTATTTTTCAACCCTGGTCTTTAATCACTTATATGTTCGTCCATGAGGAATTCATGCACATCCTTTTCAACATGCTCTGGCTCTGGGTTTTCGGTCGAATATTCATCTATTATAAAGGCGGTAAAATGCTCACTACCGTCTATGTTTTGGGTGGAATATCTGGTGGCATTCTATACATGATTGCATTCAATATCTTCCCTCTTTTCGCAAATGTTTTGCAAGTATCTTATGCCCTCGGAGCTTCAGCAGGCATCCTTGCTATCGTTATCGCAACAGCTACTTATACGCCCAATTATTCAATAAACATTCTGTTCCTGGGTCCTGTCCGACTAAAATATATTGCAATATTTTCTGTAATGTCAGATGCCATAAGCATCCATTCTGACAATGCCGGCGGGCATATCGCGCATCTCGGAGGGGCTTTATTCGGATATTTTTATATTAAACAAATGCAAAAA
The DNA here is from genome assembly GCA_013288905.1 of Bacteroidota bacterium. GTDB lineage: Bacteria > Bacteroidota > Bacteroidia > AKYH767-A > JABDAW01 > JABDAW01. The sequence continues at coordinate 3,477 of JABDAW010000045.1, forward strand.
GGAAATGATTATGGAAAATGGTTTGAGAACCTTTTGGAAAGCCTGATATCTCTCTTCAAATCAAAACCAAAAATGAAAGTGGCGCATAAACGCCCACTCACCGATGAGCAATTCAATACCCAGCGAAAAGTCCGCCAGGATGAGATAGACCGCATCCTTGAGAAGATTGCAAGGTCGGGGTATGAAAGCCTATCAAAGGAAGAAAAGGAAACCTTGTTTAAGGCAAGTAAATGAAAAGAGTTATGATTTATGAGTGTGAGTATTATTCAAAATAAGAGTTTTGCATTTGCTGTCAGGATTGTTAATCTCCACAAGATTTTAAAAACCAGAAAGGAATTTACTATGAGTAAACAGATGATGAGGTCGGGGACTTCAATAGGTGCGAATGTTCGTGAAGGAATAAATGCGCAGAGCAAGCCAGACTTTATTCATAAACTTGCTATTGCTCAAAAGGAATGTGATGAATGTCTATATTGGTTAGAATTATTGAAGGAGACAAATTATCTTACTGAAATCGAATTCAGAAGCATTCACAATGATGCAGCAGAGTTATTAAAAATAATCAGAAGTATTATACTTACAAGCAAAGCTAATCTAATAAACCCAAATTGAGTTATGAGGGGAGTTATGAGTTATGAAGTATGAGTTATGAGTCGCACACGACTCATAACTCATACTTCATAACTCATAACTCCCCTCATAACTCTCTTCATAACTCATAACTAAAAAAATATGAAACTCGGCAAATCAAAACTCTCCGTCCTCAATAAAATCATCCTTGCAATAAACTTGCTTGCAGTGATCGTTCTATTGATTTCAGAGGCTGCAACTTACATTTGTCCTGAACGTTTTTGGATACTTGCCATATTTGGTTTAGGGTATCCGATAGCTGTTGCAATTAATTTTTTGTTTGTCTCTTATTGGCTGATAACTACTCGGAAAATCTTGTCTTTAATATCTCTGATAACAATTTTAATTGGCTCTAATATTCTCTTAGGATTTGTTCAGTATAATATAAAAACAAAATTCCCCGAACGAATGCACGATTATAAAGCAATAAAGGATAAAGAAAAAGTAAAGATCATGTCATACAATGTTCGCCTTTTTGACCTGTATAATTGGTGGCATAATCTCGAAACAAGAGGTAAAATGTTTAATCTGATAACTGATGAAAGCCCTGACATTGCCTGCTTCCAGGAGTTCTTTCATTCTGACAGAGGTGCATTTCATAACCTTGATACATTGGTGGAATTCATGAATGCCAAAAACTATCATGTGGAATATACCATCAACCTTCGAAAGAGCGATCATTGGGGCATGGCAACCTTCTCGAAATATCCGATTGTGAATAAAGGCAAGCTGGAATTCGGCGGAAAATATTCCAACAATAGCTGCATTTATTCTGACATAAAAATTAATGACGATACCATCCGTGTTTATAATATCCACCTGCAATCCATCAACTTTATGAAGAAGGATTATTCCTTCATGGACAGCCTCATTGACAAAGATCAGGATGCCCAAATTGAAGGCTCAAAAAGGATTCTATGGCTGCTTAAAAAAGCCTACATCAAGCGCGCTAAACAGACTGATATGGTGGCGGAACATATCAGTCATTCGCCCTATCCGGTCATCGTCTGTGGCGACTTCAACGATCCGCCTTCGTCTTATGCTTATCACATTCTATCGCACAATCTGAAGGATGCTTTTCGTGAGACGGGCAGAGGCTTTGGGCAGACTTTTATTGGTGGTTCGGTGCCGTCATTCCGTATTGATTATATCCTCCATGACAAGAAATTCAAGGCATACCAATTCACTACCATTCACAAGCCATATTCCGACCATTACCCTATAACCTGTTTGCTGGATTTGCATCCTGAATAACAGATCCCCGGATCGTTATTCGTCTTCGTAAATAGTTTTCTTGATACGCCTTTTTTCGATTAGATAACCGGCTTTAAGAACTACATTTCCAAACAAATATTTATAGCTCATATTCTTACCAATTATCAATTGTTTGGAATAAGTACCACTGTTTAAATATGCATAATTACCAACCGCTTTCCCATCTTTGGCACTCCAGATCCCGCTCACATTCCCGAAAACATTAAATGATTCCCCAAGATCAGCAATAAACTTTTTGCTCATAAAAGTCACGCCCACAGGCACTTCCAGCATATAGAGCTTGGTTTTTTCTGTATAAGAAAACTTCCTGGAATATAAGTGCGGAGGGATAAAAGTAGAATCCAAAGCATCGTAATGAATCAGGTAAGTCATGGAACTGAAACTATACAAAAACTTTAGTCCGGAATACGGCGCAATGGTATATTTATCGGTAGTTTTAGCAGCTACTAGATGCATTATAGAAACGCTGACATGGGTGATAGTCGTCTTGTATCCGCTGTCGAGATTATTAATCAGATTTGTTCCCGTTTGCGCCCATCCTTCCACGCTTCCGATGAAATTTCCCTTATAAATATAAGCCGCACTTATTTGCGGAGACAAATTAAAATTCAGGAAGGCATTACTTGTTTTATCAGTATTATTAAAGTAGGAATAATTAAAATTATTCGGGACAGGATTGATAGCAATTCCCGCAGTAATCGCCACTTTCCCCCTTCTCTTTTTTTTCTTTAAGGAATCAAGAGGAGAGGTAATGGCGGTCGAATCTTTTTTGAGAGAATCAACATTAAGAGCCTGCTGCGGGGCATTTAATTTAGTGATAGAATCGTGTTGATGAATAAAGAAAGTAGGGTTTCCTCCGGCATCAAGAATGGAATCAATTTGCCTTAACAACGTAGCCGAATCTGATTGAGCAAAAGTAAATGAGCTAATAAAAAGAGCTATTATCAGCAATGAAAATTTCAAGCCAGATTCCATTTTAAACATTTGGCAAAGGTGCAAAAATTATTGGTTATGGAAACCTATAGAATTCTTCTTAGGAGCCACTAATTTCACGAAAAAGATTTTGGGAGCAGCTTTATAAAATATTTAATGCCTTTAGTTTTTTTACCAAACAATGAAAACAGTTATGAGTTATGAATTTGTGCAAACTCATAACTCTCATCATTTATTCATGGCAGCTCCCCGAAAAGGGAGCAACTATTAATAAATTAAGGAAGGAAATTCAGCAATGAGTTTCAAGAATTAGAATTGAAGTTCGTAGCTTTTTCTTGTTCCAAAAATCCAAAAAGACATTTTCTTAATGCAAGTTCAAACTTTCCCTGTCACATTTCAAACTTTTCCGATGGAAGTTCAAACTTTCCCGATACAAGTTCAAACTTTCCCGATACAAGCTCAAACTTTCCCCGTCGCATTTCAAACTTTCCCGGTACAAGTTCAAACTTTCCCGATAGAAGTTCAAACTTTTCCCGTCACATTTCAAACTTTCCCCGTCGCATTTCAAACTTCCCCCCGATTAATGTCTCCTGCGACTTTTTTCCCGTTATAAAACCCGATTTTCAGGTGTAAAAAGGGAATTTCCTTCCCTTCGAGTGGAAGCCCCCCCTTGCCGGAATCCTTTCCTTTTTCCTAATTTTGTGGCTTAGTAATATAAAAGGAGAGGATATGAAAGGTAGGGAATGGAGGTGAGGGATTTTGTGAATGATTTAATTACTAATTTTGTGGGATGAAAAGTTATTTAGTAGCTTATTCCATTATTTGCAGTTTCGTTAATGGGTATTCACAGGAATCAGTAAAAAATCATACTCAATTTATTCCTTATTCAGTAGGCAATTATTGGGTTTATGAATCCGATAATGATTCAAATAAAATTGATACAGTAAAAATAACTGGCGTTAAAATTATCAATGGGGATACAGCTTATCAATTTAATAATAGAGGATATATGCGCGAAAGGAATGATACTATTTGTTCATATCAAAGCCAATGGAGCAGTGGATTATTTCCTTGCCTTGAATTTTTTCCATCAGAAAAGGAAACTCAATTTAGAATTATGATTGGAGGTGATGTAAGCAGAGGCAGAACTGTTATAAAAATAAATGGCTCTTATTTGGTGAATGGGAAAGAATATTTTAACTGTTATAAATTCTCTCAATTATTAGAAGGACCAATAGACATAATTATATCCTATGGAATTGGAATAATAGCAACTGAACATAATTTCTTTAATATATATACTAAAGAATATACCCTTCATGAAAAACTATTGATAGATTATAAAATTCAATAATGTTTTCTTTCCTCCTTTTATGATTGCTCCGCCCTTGCGGGCAACAATAAAAGGATGAGGAAGATAATTAGGAATCAAGCACAATTCCTAATTGAGTTTACATGTTCCTTCTATACTGTCCGCCCACTTCAAATAAAGCAGTTGTCATCTCGCCAAGAGAGCAATATTTAGAAGCCTCCATGAGCGATTCAAAGATGTTTTTATTGGCAATGGCAGTGGTTTGAAGATTGCGGAGAAGGGCATGCGTTTTATCGGAATAATGCTTGTGCAATTCCTTCAGCATTTCTATCTGATATTGCTTTTCTTCTTCGGTAGCACGGATAACTTCCTTAGGAAGAATCGTGGGCGAACCTTTTGATGAAAGGAATGTATTGACACCAATGATAGGGTATTCTCCGGTATGTTTCAAGGTCTCATAATAAAGCGATTCTTCTTGTATAAGACCACGCTGATACATGGTTTCCATGGCACCAAGAACGCCGCCACGCTCGGTGATTCTATCGAATTCTTTAAGCACAGCTTCTTCCACCAAATCCGTCAATTCTTCGATGATAAAAGAGCCTTGCAATGGGTTCTCATTCTTCGCCAAACCAAGCTCGCGATTAATGATTAATTGGATAGCCATCGCCCGACGAACACTCTCTTCGGTAGGCGTGGTAATGGCTTCATCATAAGCATTGGTATGAAGGGAATTGCAGTTGTCGTAGATGGCATACAGAGCCTGCAAAGTAGTGCGAATATCATTGAAGTCAATCTCCTGTGCATGCAACGAACGACCGGAAGTTTGGATATGATATTTAAGCATTTGAGAACGCTCATCGGCATTGTATTTAAGCTTCATCGCCTTCGCCCATATCCTGCGCGCAACACGCCCAATGACGGCGTATTCAGGGTCAATTCCATTCGAGAAAAAGAAAGAAAGATTGGGCGCAAACTCATTAATATTCATGCCCCGAGCGACATAATATTCCACATAAGTAAAACCGTTGGAAAGAGTCAAAGCCAACTGCGTAATAGGATTGGCACCAGCCTCTGCAATATGATAGCCGGAGATAGAAACAGAATAGAAATTTCTGATCTTATTCTGAATAAAATACTCTTGGACATCGCCCATTAAACGCAAAGCAAATTCAGTTGAGAAGATGCAGGTATTCTGTGCCTGATCTTCCTTTAATATATCTGCCTGGACAGTGCCCCGAACCACTGCTATGGTAGATTTCTTTATCTTTTCATAAACATCCTTATCTAATACCTGGTCACCCGTAACACCCAGTAATAGCAAGCCTAATCCATCGTTGCCTTCAGGAATTGGACCTTGATAGGAAGGGCGTTTGGCACCGGACTTCTTATAGATGGCATCAATCTTTTTATTGACTTCATCCACCAAATTATTTTGTCTGATATAAAGCTCACATTGCTGATCAATGGCGGCATTCATAAAGAATCCGGTAAGCATTGCAGCAGGTCCATTGATGGTCATACTTACTGAAGTTGCTGCGTTGGCAAGGTTGAAACCAGAGTATAATTTCTTGGCATCATCCAAACAACAAATGGAAACCCCTGCATTACCAATCTTTCCATAGATATCAGGACGCAAATCAGGGTCATGACCATACAGCGTTACAGAATCAAATGCAGTAGATAAACGCTTCGCAGGAAGACCTCGTGATACATAGTGAAAGCGTCTGTTGGTGCGCTCCGGACCACCTTCACCGGCAAACATTCTGGTAGGGTCTTCGCCCTCTCTTTTGAAGGGAAATACACCCGCAGTATAAGGAAATTCGCCAGGAACATTCTCTTCTAAATTCCATCTTAAAACATCTCCCCAAGCCTCATATTTAGGCATCGAAATCTTTGGAACCTGGGTATGAGACAGCGATTCGTAATGAGTAACAACCTTAATATCTTTCTCTCGAACTTTATAGGTATAGAATTTATCTTTATAAGATTGTTTCTTATCATTCCAAGACTCGATAATCCTTTTATTCCGACCATCTAATGACAATTCGATTTCATGATAAGTAGCTTCTAAACCCTTTATTAATCTGTCTTTATCCTCTAATTTGGAATGCTTCAAAGTATCAATTGACTTGCGGATAGCATAGAGTTGTTGGGCTACTTCTGCCTGCTCATTTACCCAAGAATCATACTTGCGATTGTTCTCCGAAATCTCGGATAGATAGCGTGTACGATGAGGAGGAATAATATATATCTTCTCCGACATTTCATCGGTAACATGAAAGTCAGATTTCAAATCAGCACCTGCTTTCTCAACCAATTTATCCATGACAGCCTTGTACAATTTATTCATGCCAGGGTCATTGAATTGAGAAGCAATCGTACCATAAACAGGAATATTTTCATCAGGAGTTTCGAATAATTTATGATTACGTTTATACTGTTTCTTCACATCTCGCAGGGCATCCAAGGCACCTCGTTTATCGAATTTATTCAATGCAATAATATCAGCAAAGTCAAGCATGTCAATCTTCTCTAATTGAGTTGCTGCGCCATATTCAGGAGTCATTACATACAAGGAAACATCTGAATGCTCTATGATTTCTGTATCCGACTGACCAATGCCGGAGGTCTCCAGAATAATCAAATCATAACCCGCAGCCTTCACAATATCAACAGCATCTTTCACATACTTCGACAAGGCAAGATTCGATTGGCGGGTAGCAAGAGAACGCATATAAACTCTTGGATTATTAATGGAATTCATTCGTATCCTATCACCCAGCAAAGCCCCGCCTGTCTTACGTTTGGAAGGATCAACAGAAATAATAGCAATGGTTTTATCTTTGAAATCAACTAAGAATCTTCGCACTAATTCATCTACTAAAGATGACTTTCCAGAGCCTCCTGTACCAGTAATACCAAGCACTTTAGAAGCCTTGGCATTAGCTTTAAACTTTATAGTTTCAAACTCTTTATGATTGTTTTCTGCACAGGAAATTAATCGAGCAATGGCATGAGAATCTCTCTTGGTAATCTCATCAACTTCTCCATTCATATTAAAGCCGGTAGGGAAATCGCATTGTTTCAGCATGTCATTAATCATCCCTTGCAAACCCATCGAGCGTCCATCATCAGGAGAATAAATCCTTGTTATTCCATACTTCTCCAAAGCTTCTATTTCCTTTGGAAGAATCACTCCACCACCTCCTCCAAATATCTTTATATGCTCACATCCTTTCTCTTTTAGAAGGTCGTACATGTATTTGAAATATTCATTATGACCGCCTTGATAGGAAGTCATTGCGATGGCATTTGCATCCTCTTGAATGGCACAATTCACCACATCAGAAACACTTCTATCATGCCCCAGATGGATGACTTCGGCACCACTTGCCTGAATGATTCTTCGCATGATATTGATGGATGCATCGTGCCCGTCAAACAGCGATGCAGCAGTAACTATCCTGATATGATTCTTTGGTTTATATGACTCTTCCGTTTTCAAAATATAATCTTATTTATTCCTATTCAAGGCGCAAATTTAAGGAAATATAGTAAATCTTATTCTCCATAAACCTTCTTCAGGTGCTCAAGGTACTTCTTAAAATCATCATGATAGGTGTTATGAAACTCTTCCTCAAAGATACTTTGCCTGGCATTGTATCTTTTGAATTGCAGGAACCACGCATTGTTTGGCGGTGTCTTCCTTCGGGAAAAGCGATGATAAATGGCAGTATCATTCACCGGTAATTCTTTTATTCCTGAGAGTATCGAGCGAATCATTTCATGCTTCAAAGTATCCTTCTCGGAGGTTGAAGTTTCAGGTCTAAAGGTTGCGTATAGATTCTCTAAACGCTTGCAATTTTGAACAAGATAATCACTCACCAGGCTATCATCAAAGTTCTTATGCCGATAGTTTATCAGTTCCTTAGAATCATTGCCATACTTGGAGATTAAGAAGAGTTCGGCACCCTTGCTGCCGATGAAGTTGGCGAGGTTTTCATTGAATTCGACATTGTCTTTTATGTAAAGCGTGGCATGGGTCATTTCATGGATGATGACATTCGCCAGGTAGCCTTCTGAACGTTCTAACATGCCGGATAAAATAGGGTCTTTAAACCATCCCAAAGTACTCCAGGCACTCACTTCACCGAGGTCAACATCATAGCCTTTTGCTTTTAATTCTTTTGCCTCCTTCCTACCCTTTTCGAAGTCAAAGAAACCCTTGTATGGAACAGCTCCAAGTACCGGAAAATGCCATTGATAAGGCTTTAACTGATAAGCATCGGAGGCTGTGAGAACCAGCAACAGGGGCTTTCCATTCTGGTTATAAATGGTGGTATAGTTTGTTGAATTCTTCAGCCCTAATTCTGTTATTGCGAAGGACTTTATTTCCTTTACAAGCAGGAGTTTTTGTTTTAAGGAATCGGGGAAGGCGGTGTCTTTTATTGCGGCATCTATCGGGACGGCATTCATCACGATATGCAATTGTCCTTTGCCTTGCATGATGCCGTATTTCACCAAGTCATATTGCCAGATTATAAGAAGGAAAAATAGTAATAATAAGCTATCTAAGGTTGCTCGGAATATTTTCAATTTTATAGATTTCTTATTTAATGTTTTAATCTTTCATTATCCTATAGTTTATTCCCCTGTTCCCTTGTTCTTAATAGTCTTCGCCACCCCGAATAATTCCAGCAAAATATGATTCGATTTGTCGGTCAGTACATAGTTCGATGGTGGCAATTTTTTTACCAAATCATAGCTTACCAGTTTAGTCAAATGCTTCCTGAATCCATCTCCCGAAAGCCCGCTAAAACGAAGAAGTTCTTTACTTGTTACCTTGCCTGCATTATGCAAAAGCAGCAATTCATTGGCAATAGTTCTATGCACTCCTTGTCCGGCGGCCTTTGGCAGGTGCTTCCGCAAGGCTGCAATTAACCTGTTGGTGGGAACTCCTTCAACATCAATTTTCGAAGGCAGTAAATGGGTATCCTCCAATGTAGCATTGGCTGTGGCATCCTGAATTTTCGAGGAAGCAGAATTTCGCTCCTCAACGGCATCCTCAAAATCGGTATAGTAGTTAAAAACCGTGTTTTGCCCATCCCCATTTTTAATATAATCGTCCAAAGCATCAAGCAGCCCTTTCTCGAAAACAGAGTAAAGCGTAGCACCACCATTTCCATCAACATTTATAATTGGCAAAGTCTCCAAAACAGATTTTGCACCGACCCTACTTTCTGTGATGCCATCAGTTAATTGTTTTGCACCAACCCTACTTTCTGTGATGCCATCCGTTAATTGTTTTGCACCGACCCTACTTTCTGTAACGCCATCCGTTAATTGTTTTGCACCAACCCGACTTTCTGTAACGCCATCTGTCAATTGTTTTGCGCCGACCCGACTATCTGTGACGCCATCTGTCAATTGTTTTGCGCCGACCCGACTATCTGTGACGCCATCAATCAACTTTTTTGCGCCTACCTTACTTTCCGGCAGGTCATTATCTAATGAATTTAAAGCAGCCTTATTCTTCAGATAGGCATTTTCATTCTTTAAATCCATCAGATGCTTCAGCAAGATATGAATAATTTTCCGCTCCTTGATAGTCAGTTTTTCCATGTCGTTATCTATAATAATAATAATTTCTTTCTTTTTTAATGCCCTTTACTTCCCGATGCAAAACCGCGAAAAAATAGTCTGAAGCAAGTCATTTGTCGTAACTTCTCCGCTTATTAAACCGAGGTAATATAAAGCATCCCGTATATCTGATGCAACTAATTCGCCAGAGATATTACTATCCAAACTGGCTAAGACATTCTTCAAAACAAGCACTGTATTATTCAATGCTTCGACATGTCGGGTATTGGTAATAATGGTAGTATTCAGGTCAATGCTTTTAGTATTTATATAATCGGTAAGTGTGGTTGTAAGAGCTTCGACATTTCTCTTTTCTTTGGCAGAAATAAAGATGATTGGTAAGTCAGGAAATTTATTTGCCGCGTCTATAACCCCATCTATTTTATTGCCTATCAGGATTAACTTCTGTTGAGCAGAATTGGTTTTGTTTCCCAACTCTTCAATGATATTCTTTAGCTCCTTTTCCTCCATCTCATTCACATCAAATATATAAAATATGATGGCTGCTTCCGCAATCTTTTGATGAGTTCTTTCGATACCTATAGCTTCTATTTTATCCTTTGCTTCTCTGATTCCGGCAGTGTCAATGAATCGGAAGGATATTCCATTTATATTAATTACATCTTCTATAACATCACGAGTGGTTCCTGCTATGTCAGATACTATCGCTTTTTCTTCATTCAGCAAGACATTCAGCAAGGTTGATTTTCCAGCATTAGGCTTACCAATGATGGCTACCGGGATACCATTCTTGATGACATTACCAGCTTCAAAACTATTGATTAATCGGGTAGCCTTTGCATTGATTTCATTCACCAAAGCCTTGAGGTCATTGCGGTTTGCGAACTCTACATCCTCTTCACTGAAGTCCAATTC
>JABDAW010000045.1:14155-18009 GCA_013288905.1 Bacteroidota bacterium
CTATTGAGATTTCGTGTCATGGTTCTGTCTTTATTCAGCAGCAAATGACATTAGTCTGTCCCTCAAATCTTTTATCTCAAAAGAGAAACCTCCTTTCAATTGTTTAATGGCAACATTGTGAGCGGCAAAACTCCCCGATGATATTAAATCTGCCACAGCTTCTGCCTGCGAAAGATCTAATTTATTATTCAAAAAAGCTCTTAAAGTAAATTCTCCCGGATTGGCTAACCGGGCACCATTTGCTATTAGCAGATAAAGAATTTGCTGCTGAATAAAGACAGAACCATGACACGAAATCTCAATAGTATTTTCTCCGGTATATGAATGGGGAGCAATGAAAATACTCACCAATACCTCATCCAAAATAATATCCTTGTCTTTAATAACTCCGAAGTGAATAGTATTCGCCTTCTTCGAATTAATATCTATAAGATTTCCTCCTTTTGAATAAAAAATTTTATTTAAAATCGTAAAGGATTCTGCACCTGAAAGCCGCAACACCGCAATAGCTCCAATGCCCGCAGGCGTGGCTAATGCAGCGATAGTATCATCATAATTATAAGCAGAATTTGACATGGATTTCAAGAGATAATAAACATATTTAACGCGGTAAAATTATCTATTATTCACGAATGTCAGAATTAAAAGCTATTTTCGCCCCACATAATTAGATAATTATAATCAAAAATGAGTGTATTAGTAAATAAAAATTCAAGAGTCCTTGTACAAGGATTCACAGGCAGTGAAGGTAGTTTCCATGCTTCACAGATGATAGATTATGGCACTAACGTGGTAGGGGGTGTTACTCCTGGCAAGGGGGGCACAGAGCACCTTGAAATTCCAGTATTTAATACCGTTGAAGAAGGGGTTAATGCAACAAAGGCTAATGTTAGTATTATTTTTGTGCCTCCAGCTTTTGCAGCCGATGCTATCATGGAAGCAGCCGAAGCGGGAATCTCTCTTGTGGTATGCATTACAGAAGGTATCCCTACCAAAGATATGATTGCTGTAAAGGAATATTTGAAAGATAAGAATACTCGTCTCATTGGACCTAATTGCCCAGGTGTTATTACCCCTGGTGAAGCCAAAGTTGGTATTATGCCTGGCTTTATTCATACCCCCGGTTCTATTGGTATTGTATCCCGTTCAGGCACCTTGACTTATGAAGCTGTTGATCAGATTACCAAAGCTGGTTTAGGTCAGAGTACCTGCATTGGTATTGGTGGAGACCCAATTATAGGGACTACTACAAAGGATGCTGTGATGTTATTAATGGCAGATCCCGCTACCGAAGGCATCATTATGATTGGTGAAATCGGAGGTAGTATGGAAGCCGATGCAGCTTATTGGATTAAGGAACACGGCACTAAGCCTGTTGTTGGATTTATTGCTGGTCAGACTGCTCCTCCGGGACGAAGAATGGGTCATGCAGGGGCTATCGTGGGTGGTGCTGCTGATACTGCTGCTGCCAAGATGGAAATCATGAAAGAATGTGGTATCTATGTTGTAGAAAGCCCTGCCAACATTGGTGCTAAAATGGCAGAAGTGCTGACAAAGGTATTTGTAAAGCAATAATTCTTAAAGTTTGCTGCCACGATGATATTAGTTACAGGCGGCACAGGCATTCTGGGATCAAGGCTTTTATTCGACCTTGTGAGTAAAGGCATTGATGTTCGCTGTCTTTCTCGCAATAATAAGCATTCGATAGTAGAGAAAACTTTTAGAAATAATGCTCCTGATAATTATGATTCATTGCTAAAAAAGATAGAATGGGTTAAAGGTGATGTTACGGATGTGATTTCTCTTGAAGATGCGATGCAGGGTATTTCTAAGGTGTATCATTGTGCAGGGTTCGTTTCATTTTATCCGTCGGATTACAAAATGATGATGAAGATAAATGTTGAGGGCACGGAGAATATTGTTAATCTTTCACTTGAAAAAGGCATTGAGAAATTAGTACATGTAAGTTCCATAGCTGCAATCGGAAGATTGAAACAGAATGAAACAATTAATGAAGAAACCCATTGGAAAATATCATCTGCAAATACAGGGTACGCTATCAGCAAGTATGGTGCAGAACGCGAAGTATGGAGAGGCATCGAAGAAGGATTGAATGCAGTAATTGTTAATCCTGCGGTAATCATCGGACCAGGTGATTGGAATACAAATACACCTGCTATGTTTAATCTTGTTTGGAAAGGCTTGAATTTTTATACTGAAGGAATAACTGCTTTTGTGGACGCAAGAGACGTAAGCAAAGCAATGATAAATTTAATGGAAAGTAATATCAAAAACGAAAGGTATATTCTTGCTTCAGAAAATATTTCTTTCAAAGAATTTTTTGATAGCATTGCAGATAACTTTCATAAGCATCATGCGAAGATTAAGATAGGTACTACTTTAGCAGCTATTGCCTGGAGAATGCTTGCTTTGAAAGGCTTCCTGATAAATTCAAGACCTATGATTACCAAAGAAACTGCAATAGCATCAATCAGTCGTTATTATTATTCCAATGATAAAATCAAGAAGGTGATAGGATTGGAATTCATTCCATTGAAAAAGAGCATAGAGGATGTTTGTAAAATCTTTATGGAAGAAAAGGAAACCATGAATTTCAAGAATTAATTCTGGAAATTCACGTCTTCTTCTTTGGCTCATGTCAAATTAAAATACTAATTTTCCGCCTTTGGGAGTTATAGCAAAGTTTAGAATAGAATAAGAACGTTATGAATATTTACAGAAGGAAACAAATTTGGAAGACGATATTACTCTGCACAGCTTTAATAATAGGAGGCGCCTCTCTTTGGTACACGAATAAATTAGTGCGAAAATTAAGTAATGAGGAAAAAAAAAGAGTCGAACTCTGGGCAAAGGCAACTCAACAACTTGGTAATGTGAACGAACCTAATATTGATATAAGCTTTCTATCTGATGTCATTCAAAACAATACAACCATACCGGTTATTTTGACTGATGATAATGATAAGGTGACCAGTTCCAGAAATCTTGATTCTGTTAAGGCAAAAACTCCTGGATTTATTGAAGATCAATTAAGAATCATGCGCAATGCAAACCACAGAATAGTTATTGATTTGGGACATGAAAGGAAGAATTATATCTACTATAACGATTCTGTATTATTGATTCAATTGAAGTATTACCCTATCTTTCAATTAGGCGTGATTGCACTATTTATTTTGGTTTCCTATTTAGCCTTCAACTCCTCACGCAAGGCGGAACAAAATCAGGTTTGGATAGGGATGTCCAAGGAAACAGCCCATCAATTGGGCACTCCCATCTCTTCTCTCCTGGCGTGGCTGGAGCTCATGAAGATGCGGGGTATGGATAAGGAGATGGTTACCGAAATAGAGAAAGATGTTTCAAGATTAGAGACCATTACCGATAGATTCTCAAAGGTTGGGGCTGCTCCTGCTTTACAAAAAGAAAATTTGAATGATGTGGTTAAACATATTCTTGATTATATCAAAAGTCGTTCGTCGGAAAAAGTTAGTTTCTATATCTCATCACCACAGAAGGATGCAATATATGCAGATATTAACATACCTTTGTTTGAATGGGTTCTTGAGAATCTTTTAAAGAATGCTGTAGATGCTATGAATGGCTCGGGAAGCATCACAATCTCTCTTCATGACCAGCAGCAATATGTTTATGTGGATGTAACAGATACTGGAAAAGGGGTGCCAAAAGGTAAGTTCAAGACCATTTTTAAGCCAGGTTATACCACGAAAAGTCGCGGATGGGGATTAGGATTATCTCTTGCGAAAAGAATTATTGAAGAATATCATTCAGGTCAGATTTTTGTGAAATCATCCGACATCAATAAAGGAACGACC
>JABDAW010000046.1 GCA_013288905.1 Bacteroidota bacterium
CAGTATGCACAATGTCAATTGTCAATTATACATAGTCAATTGATTCCGTATCTTTGCAACCAATAATAAATTAAATTGAAATGACTAAAGAAGCATTAATAAAAGTAGTGAATGACCTTCCTGATGAATTTGATATGGAGGAATTGTTGGATAAATTAATCTTCATGGTGAAGGTCGAAAAGGGTATCGAACAAATAAAAGAAGGTAAAGGAATTCCTCTTGAAGAAGCTATAAGGATAAGTAAGACATGGTCGAAATAATCATTTCACCAATGGCTTTAGACAACATTCAGGATATATATGATTTTATTGCAAAAGACTCGCCTCATTTTGCTGAATTGGAAGTTCAAAAAATCTATGAACGAATTAAATTGCTACATCGTTACCCTCTTTCAGGAAAGATTGTTCGGTAATATAACATGGAGGAAAGAAGAGAATTAGTAGAAGGAAATTATAGAATAGTCTATCAGATTATGTCAAAAGATTCTATCAGTATTGCTACTGTTCATCATCATTCCAGACTGTTGAAATAATTTTCTTTTATCTTTTTATGATACCGACCTTTTCGGGAGGTGCAATAAAAGGATGATGATTATACTCTAAATTATTTAATGCGCATCCGTAGGGATCGGTGCATTCTTTGCTGCCTTTTGGAATACCAATATCGGCACACAGCATAGGAAAAATACTCCTACTATAAAAAAGGCTTCGGTATAAGTCAAGAGTGTGGATTGCCTGTTGATAGTGCCTTCCATAGCTTGATTCGCCAGCTTATGGGCTTCATCAAGGCTGAATCCTTTCGAAAGAAAATTATTGGTGAACATAGAATACCTTTCATTGAAAGGAGTGTTGTATTGGTTGATATTATCTAATAGATTTACGCGATGATAAACCAATCTGTTCTGAATAAAAGTTGTCATCAAGGCTATGCCGAATGACCCTCCTAACTGCCGCATCATGTTATTCAAACCCGTGCCCTGCGCCATGTCCTGATTCTTCACTCCGGATAGAGCCATCGTAGTAAGAGGTACAAACAGGAACCCTAATCCGATACCTCTGAATAATAAAGGTATGTAGAAATCTGATTCACCAGAGCTTAAATTGGCATGGGATAATTGCAACGTGAAAACAAAAAACATAATGAACCCAAAGGCTGACATTATCTGTGGCGGGAATCCTTTCTTCAACATCGTGCCCACAAAGGGCATCACAAGGATGGTAATAATACCCGAAGGAATCATCAGTTCGCCCGTCTGCTGGGCTGTGAAGCCTAATAAGTTCTGACAGAATATCGGGAAGACAAACACGGAAGCATACATACCGAAGCCAAGAATAAATGTGAAGACCATACCTACTGCAAGTGATCGTTCCTTGAGGATGCGGAGGTTCACGATTGGGTGATCGGCGGCGAGTTCTCGCCATACAAAGCCTACTAATCCAAGTGCAGATACGATGGTCAGAACAATGATATAATTGGTATCAAACCAATCTTCAGGCTCGCCTCTCTCTAATACAATTTGTAACGACCCGATACCTGTAACAAGTAGTATGATGCCCCACCAATCAACAGAATCAACCTTCTTCTTTGCTTGCGAATCATGGACAAATGCAAGTATCATAATGGTTGCTAATATGCCGATAGGAATGTTGATATAGAATATCCAGGGCCAGGAAAAGTTGTCTGTAATATACCCTCCCAATGTGGGTCCTAAGGTCGGACCAATAACTACTCCAAGCCCGAAGATTGCAGTTGCCATTCCACGTTCTTCTGGTTTGAATGTCTCGAATAAAACAGCCTGCGAAAGTGATAGCAAAGCCCCTCCACCAATGCCTTGCAGGAATCTGAAACAAACCAATTCCCAGATGTTTGTTGAGTTACCACAAGCGAATGAAGCGACCGTAAATAAGAGTATCGAGAAGGCAAAATAATTCTTTCTTCCGAACTTCGCGGCAAGCCATCCAGCCATCGGAAGAATGATGACATTTGCCACGGCATACGAGGTAATCAGCCATGCGACTTCTTCTAAGGTAGCACCGATATTCCCCATGATTTGCGGAAGGGAAACATTGAGCACAGTGGTATCAATTACCTCCAATAAAGAGGCAAGAATCACTGTTACAGTGATAATCCATTTGCGAGCACCAGTCTCTGCCATCGGTTAGTTTTAGGTATTAATAATTACATGCACACTCATTCCAGGACGAAGTATGTTCAAGATGTCTTTATCAGCTTTTATCTTAATTTTTATAGGCACTCTTTGAACAACTTTCACGAAGTTTCCAGAAGCATTATCTGGAGGAAGAAGGGAGAAGCGAGCACCAGTAGCCGCGGAGAATGAATGAACATACCCTTCTATTTTCTTGTCCTTAAAAGCATCAACAGAGATGTCAACTACCTGACCAACTTTCATTTTCTCTAATTGAGTTTCCTTGAAGTTCGCAACCACCCAAACATCTGAATCCAGAACGATTGCAAACAAAGATTGTCCTGCCTGAACATACTGCCCAAGCTCCACATTCTTTTTCGATACCACACCGGAAACAGGGGCAATCAAAGTGGTATATGATAACTGCAATTTAGCGAAATCAAGATCAGCCTGACGCTGCGCAACAATTGACTGCGCATAGCTTATTTGCTGTGCTGTTGCATCATCTTGTCGCAATGATGCATCTAATTGCTTCTTCGCAACTTCAACTTGTGCTTCTGCGGATTCTTTATCCGATTTAGCAGCATCGAATAGTTGTTGAGTAATCGCTTTATCTGCTAATAATTTCTCATAACGTTTATAATCTTCATTAGCCTTCCAGACCTTTATCTTCGCAGCTTCCAGGTTAGCTTTGGCAGTTTCATAATTAGCAACAGTTGCTGTATTATTTGCTCTAACGACAGCAACATTTGCTTCTGCATTTTCCAAAGCGGATTGAGTCTGACCTACTTTTATTTTGTAATCTCTGTCATCCAATTTTACAAGAGTATCTCCTTCTTTAACCTTCATGTTATCAGAAACATTAAGCATCGTAACAAAGCCTGAAACACGCGGCAATACAGGGCTTATATCACCCTCCAACTGCGCATCATCAGTATCTTCATGATGCTGTGCATAGATGTATTTCTGTATGCCAAAGTAAGCTGATATCAACACAATCACTATCAGGATGATTGGCATTACTTTATTCTTTTTCTTTTTGGGGGTATTTTCTTCCATTATTTATTAATTAATATATGTATGTTTTTATTTTGTATTTCCAATAGCTTTCATCAGTTTGTAGTAAGCAACCTCCGCATCAGCCGTGGATAATGCGAGGTTCATCTTAGCTTGTAATAAAGAAATATTCGCATCTAATAAATCACTCAAGAGAGCAATATGATTAGTATATCTTGAGTGCATGGTGCGGTAATTCTCATCTGCTTGAACAATTGTTTTTTTGGACAAGTCTATCTTTTGTTGTGATTCCTTATAAGCAGTATAGCTTTGATTAACTTCCATCTTAATATTATCAAGCAATAAATTATAATTATCCTGGGTCTGTTCTTGTTGAATCTTTGCCTGTGCAATCTTATGTTTATTGGTGTAAAGAGACGATATATCATAGCTCAAATATATGCCAGCATCCCATGTAGCTTTGAAGATGTCATCAGGAGGAATCAGACGTTGATTAGGATTCGCCAAGTAATAGTCAGCACCTAAGTTTACTTGTGGCAATGAAGCACCTTTTGTAACAAGAACATTTGTTTCAGAGGCTTTGTTCCTGCTCTCCATCGCCTTGACATCGCCACGATTATTAATTGCATCTTTTATATAATCTTCCTTGCTCTTTATTTCCTTAATTGAGAATAAAGAAACCTCGTTGGTATCTATATCAATGTGGCTTCCTTCGGGCATTCCAAGCAATATTCCAAGATCATAAATGGCTGCTTCATAACTATTTTGCAAGTCTAATTTTGTGAACTCTGCATTAGATAATTGCAAGTCAACTCTCAATACATCATTATGAATTGCGGTGCCTTGCTTTTCATAATTTTCCGTCTCATTTACATGCTGTTTTATCTCATCAATATTCTGATCTATCAATGCCTCTGATGCTTTTATCTTATAAATATTTAAGTAGGCATTGATGATATTAAAGATAACATCTGTCTTGTCTTTATCAATATCAAACTTGGCAGCCTGTTCTAAATAATGCTGCGATTCCAAAGTATATTTAGCTCTCATACCAGTGTAGATAGGCTCAATGGCAGATACCTGCGAAGAATAAGCATTGAGATAAACAGGGAAAAAAGTATATACTGTAGTGGAACCAGGGAATTCAAAAGTGAAAGGCGAAACCGGACTCAACCTTGTGTATCCTGCACTTGCTTTTATGGAAGGATATAAATCTGTTTCATATTCCTTAGATTTCTCACTCGCGAGATTAGCTTTACTCATCGAAATCTTCAATTGCTTGCTGTTATCTACTCCAGCTTTTATGGCTTCATCGAGTGTCAAGACCTTTGTAGTCTGGGCAAAGCAATGTAGGAGGGAAGCTATGAAGAACAGTATTAGTATTAATTGTATTTTTTTGAATTGGTACATTATTATGTGAGTTATTTAGTTTATTCTTTTTTAGCATTAATCTATACAAAGATGAGCTTTGAGTAATTCTCTAAGATGTTTCTTTAATCTAACTTTCATCTTTTCTTCGGCAGATTTATTGATAGATGAAGCAGATAACAAATCTATTCCAGACACATGAACTATATGAGAAATAGTACCAACAAGACTTGCCATTGTATATTCAGCATCTACTTGTTTAAAGTCACCGTTCTTCTGTCCTTCTTTAATAATCTTGATTACTTCATTTCGGTTTTTGGCTAATATTTTCGAGATATTTTCATTTAATTCCGGGCGTTGCTGTAAAGTCATTTCGCGATGAAGGATTCTATGAAAGCAACGATTAGAAAAGATTTTATCTACATAATAATCTATAATCAATTCTATCTTTTCCCAAGCGTCAATTTCTCTCTCGTTAATCGTAATTAATTTATCTCTTAATGCACCTGCTCGGCTTTCCACAAGGGCTTCAAACAGCTTCTCCTTAGAGCCAAAATAATAAGAGACCATAGCAATATTCATCCCAGACTCCTTAGCAAGCATACGGGTGGTAGTGCCTTCAAATCCATGCTCCGAAAAGAGTTCTTCGGCGGCATCAAGCAATTGTTCTTTTTTATCTATCACTGAATCGTATTTATTTTGTTCAAGGGCGCAAAATTAATCAAACGTTTGATTAACTCCAAATATTTTAACAAATATTTTAAGGTATAGGGGTATAAAGGCATAGAGGTATAGGGTATAGAGGTATATTGCTACTTTATTCCCTTATACCTTTATACCTTTATATCCTTATACCCTCTATTTTTCTACCTCCACCAATTCAATATCGAATACTAAAGGAGTATAAGGCGGAATAACTTTGCCTTGACCACTCTCGCCATAGCCCAGTGAAGAAGGTACAATAATTGTCGCTTTACCGCCCTCACGCATCATTGCAATGGCTTCATCCCAGCCTGGAATGACTTCTCGCTGTTGAATATGAAAGGAGAATGGAGGCTTCGATTCATCAGACTGATCAAAGACAGAACCATTCAGGAACTTGCCTACGTACCTGACTTGTACCGACTTGCCTTGGGCTGGTTTAGCACCCTTTCCGGTAACTTTATTAATAAAATAAAGACCTGTCGTAGTGGGCTTTGCTGTTATATGATTCTTGGTTATATATTCTTTAATTATTTCAGGTTCTTTTTCTTTGCGTTCAGCAATTTTCTTCATGTATTCAGCTTCCTTTTGTTTTTGTTCTTCTTCATATTCATCTTTAGGAGTAATCTTTATCATGGTCAGATAAAATGTCAGCATACTTCCTTTCTTAATACTTTCGGGTAATGGCTTCTGGAAAGTCTTTAGAAAGATAGAGTCGGCACTCACCACAAACACACCGCTATCTCCTTCTGCCATCATCGCAAAGCCATCTTCGATACCTCCCTTAAAAGAAGGTGTAAGCATCAAGGTAGCTATTGCCTGGTGCCTCTTTCGAGTGTCTATCAGGATAGAATCTTTATCCGATTTGATCAACATATCTATCGTAAGATAATCGCCTAATTTAGGCTTTGTTCCTTTGCCTTTTGCGAACAGTTTATATTTAAGACCATCATCGGTTCGCTTGAATCCATCACGGTTACAGGAGCTATTCAACAGGAGGAGAATGCCTCCTATAAGGGTTAAAGATTTTAAATTCATAAGGTATAATTTATATAGGTTATTGATTCTATCCGTTCATAGAGATCAGAAACTCTTCATTGGAGCGGGTTCCATTCATTCTGTCCAATAAGAATTGAATAGCTTCCAAAGGATTCATATCTGCCAAGTGATTTCGAAGAATCCATATCTTTTGAAGAATATCTTTGTCTAATAAAAGATCATCGCGTCGGGTGCTCGAAGCTACTAAATCAATAGCAGGATATATACGTTTGTTAGAGATCTTTCTGTCTAATTGAAGTTCCATATTTCCAGTTCCCTTGAACTCTTCAAAGATGACTTCATCCATCTTAGAACCTGTGTCAATCAAGGCTGTTGCAATGATAGTCAACGAGCCTCCATTCTCAATCTTGCGGGCAGCACCAAAGAATCTCTTAGGACGATGCAAAGCATTAGCTTCTACACCTCCTGAAAGAACCTTGCCAGAGGAAGGAGAGACCGTATTATAAGCTCTTGCAAGACGGGTGATGGAGTCTAAAAGAATAACCACATCATGCCCGCATTCTACCATACGTTTGGCTTTCTCCAAGACAATATCTGTGATCTTTACATGCCTCTCAGCCTTCTCATCAAAGGTGGAGGAGATGACTTCAGCCCTTACAGATCGTGCCATATCGGTAACTTCCTCGGGGCGTTCATCAATCAATAAAATGATCAGATAAACTTCTGGATGATTTGCAGCAATGACGTTGGCTATCTCTTTTAAAAGAACAGTTTTACCAGTCTTGGGTTGAGCAACAATAAGCCCACGTTGTCCCTTACCTATAGGAGTGAAAAGGTCTATCACACGGGTAGAAATGGTGCTCTTAAAACCTGAAAGATTTAGTTTTTCAAAAGGGAATAAAGGTGTCAAAAAATCAAAAGGAACACGGTCGCGAACCACTTCAGGCTCTTGTCCATTAATCAATTGGACAGTCAACAGAGGAAAATATCTTTCACCTTCTTTTGGAGGACGAACATTTCCCTGAACAGTATCTCCTGTCTTTAAACCAAAGAGTTTTATCTGGGAAGAGGATACATAAATATCATCGGGAGAAGAAAGATAATTATAATCCGAGGATCGCAGGAAGCCATTGCTATCAGGTTGAATTTCCAACACTCCTTCGCTGACTATCGTCGTACCGAAATCATAATTAGCAGTCTCCTGAACACGTTTGTAATTAAAAGATTTTGCCGTCTCAATAACTTCCGAATCAGAGGTTGGATACATCTCTGAAAAGACATCTTTCTTATTTTTATCATCACTTTGATTGCCATCTGCGGGGTTGGCATAATCAGTAATTTTTACATCAGGATTAGGTTCTGCAAGGGTAATTTCAGCAAGGGTTTCTGCTTCTGGTTGGGGTGTTTCTTTTGGCGATTCTGTTTCTATTTCAGGAGTAGTAACTCTCTTTCTTTTCAGTTTAATTTTTGGTTCTGAAGTATCTTCTTCTACTGGCTTCATGGTCGGAAGGCTTAAGATTTCTTCAGAGGAAGGTTCCTTTGGGGTGGTTTCAATTTCTTTTGGCGTTTCAATAGCTTTTGGCTCGACGATTTTACCGGCTTGAGTATCAAGAATAGCAGCAATTAATTCGCTTTTCTTTCTGATTTCATAATCAGGAATGTTTAAATCTTTTGCAATGCTTTTCAGTTGTGATACAAGCATTTCATTTAATTGGTCATTAGTATGCATTTAATTTACTTTAAAATTTATTTAGGGAATAGAGAATAATTTTGCGAGGGTATAGACCGTCGGCGCGTTTCTGGCTGCAATATTACAACATTTTTTGGAAATGAAAGAAGCATAATCAATTTAATTGCTTTTGAAAAGGATGTAGAAAAAAGGCGATAGTTGAATTATGAGACCAACAATACCTCCATTTTAAAGAACATTTACTCTGGAAATATGCGCAATAATGTAAAGTAGTAAAAAATGTTGTTTTGGAAGCTTTGCAATAGTGGAAAGTAGTTGTACACCTTGTTTTGAAGAATATGCAATAGTGTAAAGTAGTAAAAAATGTTGTTTTGGAAGCTTTGCAATAGTGGAAAGTAGTCAAAACAACTATCTTGATACTTTCCACTATTGCTAAAGCTCCAAAACAACATTTTTTACTACTTTACATTATTACTCTTGTTTCAAAACAAAATTCCCAGTTATAAACCCTCAAATACTGTCCATGAATATCCCTTCTTCAAACACCCTTTAACCCTAATTCCCTATTCTTTTTACTTTTGCAGCCAAATATTTATCTTATGATTCAAAGAATTCAGTCGGTTTATTTGTTGTTGGTTGTTGTAATTAGTGCGGTTATGTTCTATGTTCCTATTGGTGATTATGAGATGATAGATAAAACCGCATCACATATTACTGTTCATTTTGATTTGTTCGGTTTTCATTTTATGCAAGGCAATAAAGAAATAAATAAACCGAGTTACATTTGTTTAATTCTGAATGTCATCGTTGGTGTTATTGCATTAGCATCTATCTTTCTTTATAAAAGAAGAAAACATCAAATAAAACATTGTTGGTTTATGATTTTTCTGTTGGTAATTTTAATAGCATTTATTAATTTTATCATCCGATTTATTAATCCTAATGATCATTTTTCTATAGGAGCTTTCCTTCCAATTGCCTCTATTCTTCTGTGTTTCCTTGCCAAGAGAGCCATTAAGAAAGATGATGAATTAGTTCGTTCCGCAGATAGATTAAGGTAAGTAAATATATTATGGAATTTAAAGATTATTTCTCTGATCAATCAAAGAATTATGCCGAATCTCGTCCACATTATCCTGATGAATTATTTGAATATCTGGTTTCTCTTATTCCTAATAAAGATACCGTCTGGGATGTAGGTACCGGTAATGGACAGGCTGCAATTTCATTGGCAAAATACTTTAATAAAGTCATTGCCACCGATGCCAGCAAAGAACAAATCAGTAATGCTTTTGCGAATGAAAAGGTTGAATATATCGTCGCTTCGGCAGAGGATAGCGGGCTTGAAAGCAACTCGATTGACTTGGTTACTTGTGCTACTTGCATTCATTGGTTTGATTTTGAAAAGTTTTATCCGGAGGTACAAAGGATTCTTAAACCAGATGGTGTTATTGCTGCCTGGTGTTATGTTTTATTGGAAACAGATGAGGATTTCGGAGCTTTGGTTAATGACTTTGCATTAGGTCCTTTGAAGGATTATTGGCCCCACGAAAGAGATTATGTATGGACGATGTATAAGAGTCTGCCCTTCCCTTTTGAAGAAATTAAACCTCCAACAATTTATGGAAGAATGAATTGGAATATGATCCAATTGGTGAATTATTTAAACTCATGGTCTTCGACAAAACAATATATCAAAAAGCATCATTCAAATCCTCTTGAAGTGCTTCTTCCCAAACTAGAAAAGGCTTGGGGAAACCCCTCTGCAATAAAAGAAGCAAGATGGAAGCTGGCATTCAAAGTCGGAAGAAATTCATAGAAGAAATACTAAATTTATAGCGATAGCAGTATGAGAAAAGCACCACCAAAGAAAAAAGCAGTTATAGCCGAAATACAAGTAGAACAAAAGGTTTCAGAGCATTTAAAGATTTATTTAGGACTGATCATTGCTGCATTTGCCTTCCTGCTTTATGCCAATGGAATTAAGAATAATTATACACTGGATGATGTTGCAGTTGTCAAAGATAACAAGGTAACCACCAAAGGATTGGGAGGGATTCCTATGCTGCTCAAAACAGATTATTGGTATGGGTATATGGAAACTCAACGGGTTCCAGAATACCGTCCTGCTTCCTTGATTGCATTTGCAATTCTATGGCAATTTTTTCCAAATAGTCCTCACATCTTTCATCTTTTTAATGTTCTTTTATTTGCAATCACATGCTTCGTCTTATTCTTTGTTTTATGTGAACTGTTAAAACGAAGGGCTGCCAAAAACTGGACTTATCATCTTTTATTCCCATTCATTTGTACGCTGTTATATGCCGCCCATCCTATTCATACAGAGGTGGTGGACAGCATAAAAAGCCTCGACGAAATCCTTTGTTTTCTTTTCGCATTAATAGCTGTTTATTTTCTTTTTAAATGCCTTTCTGAAAGGTCAATCGTCTCATTAAGTATTGGTAGTTCAAGCTTTTTCCTTTGTCTTATATCCAAGGAAACCGGCATAACTTATCTGCTACTTATTCCATTAATAATTTTCTTTTTTACAATTTATTCCTTTGAAAAAATATCAAAATATTCATTGGTGTTATTAATCGTAGCAGGAGTTTATTTTATGATTCGATATTTTGTTTTGAAAGATCTTAAACAATATGAAGGTGCCTCGGAATCTGTATTGAATAACTCATTGCATGAGGCTCCAAACTTTATGGTAAGATTAGGAACGGTTTTTTATGTTCTTTTAAGATATATTCTGATATTGATCTTCCCACATCCTTTGTCCAGCGATTATAATTATGCACAGATAAAGTTCCAGGACATCTCAGATCCTTTAGCTTTATTCAGCCTCGCCGTTTATTTATTCTTAGGAATTTATGCTTTAATAAAACTAAAAAAGAAAAGCATCCTTGCCTTCTCTATTTTGTTTTTTTTCATAACGCTAACACCGGTATCAAATTTATTTCTGCTTATAGGAGCCACCATGGCGGAGCGGTTCATGTATATGCCTTCATTAGGATTTTGTATTATCTTATCTTTTTTTATCCTTAAATATACAAAAGGAAAAATTCAAAAAGGCGGTTTTGATAATCTTCCAAATTTTTTCTTGAATAATTCTTTACCCTTAATCATAGTGGCTGGAATAGCTGTACTTTATTCCTTAAAAACCATTTCTAGAACTGTGGATTGGAAAGATAATATCTCCCTTTTCGCAAGTGCGGCAAAGGTTTCTGAAAATAGTGCAACAGTGCATTTAATTTATGGTACTTCTTTATACTATGATGTTTATCCAAATGAAAAGGAGCCTGCAAAGAGAGATTCCATATTAACGAATGCTATCAAAGAACTCAACAAAGGCTTGGAAATACTACGTACATCCAAAACTGCGAAGTATGCACCAATGTATAATTATCATTTAGCCACAGCATACATGGATAAAAATGATTTGCAAAATGCAATGATTAATTATGAAATATATCTTCAAAAATTCCCTAATCCTAATCCCGAAGTTTATAACAAATTGAGTTCGATTTATGGTATTTTAAATTTGAATGATAAAGCAATGGCAATCGATGATTCTGTAATAAAATATTTCCCACCAACCTTCAATGCATATTATGCCAAAGGTCTTGCGTTGTCTGGCAAACAGGAATTTGATAAAGCAGTAATTCAATTTCAAAAAGCATTGGAATTAAATCCCAATAATCCTGATTTATTTTATAATATAGGGCTTGCTTTAAACAATTTAAACAGATTGGATGAAGCGTTAAAAGTTTATTCCAGAGCTATTGAATTAAAACCTGATTATGTAGAAGCATTCGTGAACAGAGCTAATATTTTGAATAATGGGGCTAAATATGGAGAGGCTTTAAAAGATTATAATAAAGCCATCGCCCTTCGCCCTGGTTTTTCATTAGCTTATAATAACAGGGGCAATGCTTATGCAGGCGAAAAGAAGTATGAACAAGCGATTCAGGATTATTCTAAAGCAATTGAATTAGATCCTAATTATTCAAAAGCCTATTTTAATCGTGGTTTTGCGGAAATAAATTCAGGCAAGAAAGACAATGCCTGTGGCGACTTTCGGAAATCAATAGAATTAGGCTATTCACAAGCGCAGGGATATTTACAGCAATTCTGTAAATAAGGATGCGGACTTAGTTTTGTATTTTTTATACATACTCCAAAATCAAACATAACAGTTACGATAAATTTTGTACTATTGCAACTTGAAAAATCATACCAACTATATACAAGATTATGAAAAGTAATATCAAAAGAAACTATCTGTTCATCATGATGGCTTTATGTTTTAACCTAACAGTTATCGCTCAAAACGGTTCTAAATTAGATGAGAATAACGGATTCAAAACCTATAAATTCGGAGATAAATTAAAACCTTATCTGAATCTGAAATCTTATAGTGATAATAATATTATAAATAATCAGCATGTCCTTCGTATTCCAGGCAAAGACCTTATGGTAGGTGATCTTCCTGTGAAGTATATTGACCTTTATTTTATTGATGATTCTCTGGCTAAGATAGAGGTGTTCTTTATTGTCAAATATAACGAGGATTTAATAGCTGCCTGTAAAAATGTTTTTGGAACACCTGATTCAACCCACTATAAAACTGACACTACAGGCACCAATGAAAATGTTTCTGCCATGATACCCAAAGATTGTTATTGGCATGGGCATAATATCAACCTTACCTATAGCGATTTGAGTAACAAATATTATAACAACAACCAAAAAGACAGCCCTATTTATAAAAAACTAACAGTTTCCCTAGTCTATAAATTGAACAGCTATGAGAGCCTGATTGACGTAAAGAAGGAAGAAATTAAAGAGGTTCAGAAGAAATCTGATTTCTAAATTAATCTATCTCCTCCTCCAGCAATTGCTTTTCGTAGAGATTGAAGTAATGACCTTTCTTTTCCAATAGTTCGTAATGTGTGCCTTCTTCTGCAATAATTCCATTCTCAAGAAAGATGATATGATCAGCATTCTTGACCGATGAAACGCGGTGGCTGATGATAACTGTGGTACGGTCTTTCATGATTTCTTTGAGGTTGTTTAATATCTCTTCTTCGGTTTGGGTATCCACCGCAGAGAGGCAATCGTCAAAGACTAATATCTTGGGCTTCTTGATGATGGCACGAGCAATGGAAATACGTTGCTTCTGCCCGCCAGATAAGGTGATGCCGCGTTCACCGATCTTGGTATTGAAGCCTTCGGGGAATTCAATAATATTAGAATATATTGCAGCATCTCTGGCGGCTTTTTCAATGGTAGTTTGCATTGATTTATCATCAATATTCTCTGTCAAACCAAAGGCGATATTATTCCCAATAGTATCCGAGAAAAGGAAGACATCTTGAGGAACCATGCCCATTTCAGAGCGCAGCATCCCCAAATCAAGAGCGCGAATATCATAATCATTAATCATCACATTTCCTTTTGTGGCATCATACATTCTCGCAATAAGATTGGCAATGGTGGACTTGCCGGAACCCGTCCTTCCAAGTATTGCAAGCGAATGTCCTTCTTCAACTTTGAAGGAGACATTAGTCAAGGCATGAACGCCCGAATCGGGATAAACAAAAGTAACATTATTAAATTCTATCGTGCCATTAAAATCTTTAATTCCGTCAACCGGAGAAAGAATTTCTGACTTAGTATTCAGGAATTCATTAATGCGTTCCTGTGATGCCGCAGCCCTATTCACAAGGGAAGTAACCCACCCCACCGCAGCCACGGGCCAAGTAAGCATGTTGATATAAATGATAAATTCAGCAATGGTTCCCTTAGTAATATTTCCATGAATCGCTTCAATTCCGCCGATATAAATTGTAAGAATGGTGCTCAATCCTATCAACACCAAAATCAAGGGAAAGAAGATGGCATTGGTAGTAGCGAGACGGATAGATTTCTTTTTATAAAGTTGATTTTCTCTTTCGAAATCATTGGCAGATTGTTTTTCTCTCACGAAGGATTTCAAGACTCTTATTCCCGAAAAAGATTCTTGAACGAAGGTTGATAATCTGGATTGTTGCTCCTGTACCCTTTCGCTTTGTTTGTTCATTAATGTGCTGACATAATAAATTGCCACAGCCATGACTGGCAAGGGAGTCAGGACATATAAGGTCAGGCGGACATTAACTTTCAACATCACTGTAACAACCATAATAAACAGGGCAATAAGGTTCAGCGTGTACATTATTGCAGGTCCGATATACATCCTCACACGACTCACATCTTCACTGATTCTGTTCATCAAATCGCCGGTATTATTCCTCCTGTAAAACGCCAGGCTCAAGACCTCATAATGCTGAAATAAGTCGTTCTTCATATCCCTTTCTATCAGCCGCGACATGACGATAATGGTCTGGCGCATGAGGAATAAAAAGATACCTTTCAGCAAGAAAAAGGCTATCACCGCAAGGAAATAATAGAGCAAAGGACCCTTCAGCATTTCTAATTTTTCTTGAGGGCTTTTAGAAACATTATCAGCAATGGTATGGTCAACTTTATCAAGAATATCCCTCGTAATCTTCGCAGGAAAAATGGCAAAGATATTAGAAACAATCACGAATACAAAGCCGGAGAGAAATCTCCATTTATACTTCAGAAAATATTTGTTGATATGTTTTAAGGCTTTCATTGCGGGTGCGAAAATAAGGTTTAGTGGAGAATTGGTATTCCACCAAAATAGTCCCCATAATAATACCAATAATCCTCATCATCCTTCTATTGCATGACCCCGAAAAAGGGTCATATCATAGAAGGATGAGAAGGGAAAATTTGGGGAATTCCATTCCAGTCAGGCATGATGAAATAAATGTATTCTCCAATACCGAATTCCAACAATAATAGTAATTTTGCAGTATGGAAGAAAATAAAATCAAAGAAGAGAAGAAGCGTAAATTAAAGTATTCGATAGAGGATATGCAAGCAATAGCAAAGGCTAAAGGCGGCAAGTGTCTGTCGGATGTATATAAGAGAGCGCATGATAAACTTAAATGGCAGTGCAGGGAAGGGCATATTTGGTTTGCTCCTCCCGCTTCAATAATCCATCATAAATCATGGTGTAGTATATGCAGTTATAATGAAAGAAGGGTAAGAAAAAAAGGTACCATTAAAGACATGAAGCAATTGGCAAAGGAAAGGGGAGGAAAATGTTTATCCAAAATTTATGTTAATGGTAAAAGTAAATTACAATGGCAATGTAAGAGGGGGCATGTATGGACTGCTCCTCCGTCTGCCGTGAAACATGGATCATGGTGTCGCAGATGCCATTCTATAAAAATGTCAAAAAAAGTGGGGGCTACTCTTAGAAAATATCAAAAAATTGCTGAAAAACGTGGCGGTAAATGCCTCTCAGCAGAATACATCAATAATTATACAAACCTTCAATGGCAATGCGACAAAGGGCATGTATGGATGGCTCAGCCAAACAACGTCAAACATGGTACTTGGTGTCCGATATGTATCCTTATGAAAAGGCAAACTATGGAAGACTTTCATTTATTTGCTCAAAAATATGGCGGCAAATGCTTATCCACTGAATATGTTTCTAAAGGAATGCTTAAATGGGAATGTGCCAAAGGACATGTCTGGCAGCGAACATGGTTTAATACTAAACCAGGTTCCTGGTGCAGCATCTGTAGAAGAGAACAGAAAAGAGCTGCCAAAAAACTTCTCCAAGATTCCCAAAAACAATCCGATCAGCAATAATAGCTGCGCTGGTATTCCACAAAAATAGTCCCCATAATAATACCAATAACCCCCATCATCCTTCTATTGCATGACCCCGAAAAAGGGTCATATCATAGAAGGAGGAGATGAGAAATTTTGGGGAATACCATTCAATTCATTCGAAGTGAAATGACTTTATTATACCAAATCCTATTCCCACAATATTAGTAGCTTTGCAGTATGGAAGAAAAGAAAATCAGACCGCACAAGAAATATAAGACAAAGTATTCAATAAAGGATATGCAAGCAATGGCGAAGGCTAAAGGTGGCAAATGTTTGTCTGATGAATACAACGGAGTCTTTACTAAACTTCATTGGCAATGCAAGGAGGGGCATACTTGGTTTGCCGTACCGAATAGCACTATCAATCATAACACATGGTGTCCGGTATGCGCTATAAAAAGGGTAGGAAATAAAAGAAGAAGAACTATTGAACAAATGCAGCAAATGGCAGAGACTCATGATGGAAAATGTTTATCAGATATTTATAATGGTATGGAAGGTAAATTGAAATGGCAATGTGCCAAAGGACATACATGGAATGCAATACCTCAAAGTATTTATAAAGGGTCGTGGTGCCCTCGATGCTATTTTATTAGAATGGGACATAATCCAGATGAAAATATCAAGCAATACCATGAAATTGGATTAATAAAAGGAGGCAAATGCCTCTCTACTGAATACATTAATAGTTACACCAAACTACAATGGCAATGTAGTAAAGGACATGAGTGGATGGCAAAACCTAACCTTGTTAAATCTGGAACATGGTGTCCTTTTTGTGCCAATAATATCAAAAAAACTATTGGTGACCTACAATTAATCGCCCAAAAGTATGGCGGCAAATGTTTATCCAAAGAATATATTCCCAAGAAACTCCTAACTTGGGAATGCTCTAAAGGACATATTTTTGATAGAAGATTGGATAATATAAAAAGGGGCTATTGGTGCAGAATCTGTATAAATGAAGAGAAAAAAGCTGCCAAAAAACTCCTTCAAGATTCCCAAAAATAGTTTAATGCTTAAGGTCTGATGTGTAAGGTCAGTATAACTTTAATCATTAGACTTTAAACATTAATCCCCATCATCCTTCTATTGCATGACCCCGAAAAAGGGTCATATCATAGTAGGATGTGAAGGGAAAATTTGGGGAATAAGATTCGCTTCATTCCAGATGAAAAGACTTTATTATTCCAAATCCTATTCCTACAATATTAGTAATTTTGCAGTATGGAAGAAAAGAAAATCAGACCACACAAGAAACCTAAATTAAAATATTCAATAGAGGATATGCAGGCATTCGCGAAGGCTAAAGGTGGCAAATGTCTGTCTGATAAATATAAAGGAATATTAGTCAAACTTCAATGGCAATGCAAGGAAGGGCATACTTGGCTTACTCAACCGAAAAGTGTTATCGGTCATAATACTTGGTGTCCGGAATGCTCTCGATTAAGGCAAGGAAATAAAAGAAGAAGAAATATTGGACAAATGCAGCAAATGGCAAAGGCTAAAGGTGGAAAATGCTTATCTGATAAATATAATGGTATGGAAGTTAAATTGCAATGGCAATGTGCCAACGGGCATAAATGGATTGCAATGCCTCAAAATATTTATAATGGGTCATGGTGCCCTCGATGTTATTTTATAAGAATGGGACATAATCCAGATGAAAATATCAAACAATGCCATGAAATTGGATTAAAAAATGGAGGCAAATGCCTCTCTACTGAATATATTAATAACT
>JABDAW010000047.1 GCA_013288905.1 Bacteroidota bacterium
ACTTCACCATGTGGAACCAACGCTTCACCGTGTTGAACTGTCAGTTGGTTATAACGAACTGCCGATTCGAGATGGCTGATTGGCAATTTGCTATGGCTAATTGGGGTTTGGAAAATTGATTAAAGGAAGGTTTAAAATCTGGCTGTCTAAATATTGACCATTTTGAAGGTTTACAACGGAGAAAAGACTGGAATAAGGACTCTTAATCCTATAAAAAATTTTGCCTTGAGGGAATTAAGATTGAATCTATTTTAAAAACCAAACTTAATCCTCAAATATACACTGTTTCCAAGGGGATGATAACCACCATTTTGCTCCGAAAAAAAGGACTGTGATATCAAATCAAGAACCCAGTTATCGGCAATGGAACAAGTAACATCGGGAAGGAGGATCAAAGAATTCCCAGCGGGCGAAAACATGCCGCCCAGCGAGGCTTTCAGGATGGGTGTAAAGGAATAAGATACCTCTGCAAAGGCGGTATATTTGAAAGGAAACATATCTTTTGCAGAAAGGGTTTCAGTGGTCAGTTGGGCGATGTTAAGAATACTATCTCTGCCAATAGAATTATACAAGTCGGAGATCAAAATATAGACTCCGTTCTTGAAAGCATAATCTATGGAAATAGATGCGGCTACAGTGCTGCTGTCAGGATTATTTTGCATGGGCTTGAAATAAGAAATTTCGCCTTTGAATCCGGCATCTTTAATACATCCAGCCCATCCGGCACCTACCGTATAATCTTGCTGGCAGATTCCTGAAAATATCTGAAAATCATAATTCCACTTGTTGAAGTGATACATCATAGCCTCAATGTTTTTAGCAGTTGTCTTGCCCGGACTGGCTGCTAATTCTAGTGAAGAAGAAGAATTGAAGGAATATTGAATCCTTGCGGCATCAACCCCAGGACGTTCCTCATAATCGAAATCAAAATAATTGAAAGTATTGAAAATGTCATTAGGAGTCCATACCGTATTGATGCCCCAATTAATCCGTTGCCTGCCGATTGTTACATCCCACTTGCCATTGAGGTACTCTCCGCCTGCCCGATCAATTGTACTATTGAATAAAACGGCATTTTTATTGACCCAGTTTTTAGAAAGGTTGAAGGTCTCATCAGAACTTGCAACAAGACTCGCAAAATCGGGATAAGATTGAACCAACTCCCCATAATACAATCGGTTTCGAACTTCAAAACGAAAATTAAAATGTTCATCAGGCTGGTATCTGAAGTTGAGACGGTTATGGATAAGGTCATTGGTTAATAAATCAGTCGGACTACCTGCAAAACTAACCTGATCGAGATACTTTATATAACCTTTTATCGTGAATTTAGAGGCATGTTTTGTAGAATCAGTCTGTGAAATTGTAACTTGATAATAAAATAAATTAGAACAGAGAAATAAGATTAGAAATTTTCTTTTCACTGCTTTATATCTGAAACAATTTTACCATCAACCAAAGTAACAACCCTGCGGGCTTTATCAATCACACGCTGGTCGTGGGTAGAGAAAATAAAGGTCATTTTATCCTCCTTATTTAGTCTTGCCATAATGTCTAATAAATTCTCTGTGGACTTCGAATCCAGGTTGGCAGTGGGTTCATCAGCAAGAATAAAACGAGGCTTTGATGCCAATGCCCTCGCCACTGCAACGCGTTGTTGCTGTCCTCCGGAAAGTTCTGTCGGACGGCTGTTAAGTTTATCTCCAAGCCCTACTTCTTTCAGTAAATCCATGGCACGTTTTTCTCTTTCACGTTTAGGAGTTTTTTGCATCAACATAACGAATTCAACGTTCTCGCTTGCCGTCAAAACTGGAATAAGATTGTATGCCTGAAACACGAAACCGATATTCTGAAGACGAAAGTCAATAAGCTTGTTTTCGCTCATCTTGGTGATGTCAACTCCGCCAATTTTCACTTCTCCGCCAGTAGGATAATCCAAACCGCCGATAAGATTCA
Organism: Bacteroidota bacterium; assembly: GCA_013288905.1. GTDB lineage: Bacteria > Bacteroidota > Bacteroidia > AKYH767-A > JABDAW01 > JABDAW01. The sequence continues at coordinate 1,957 of JABDAW010000047.1, forward strand.
ACATCGTAGTCTTTCCAGAACCGGATGGACCAACCAGGGCAGTAAATTCACCTTCTTCTATCTTTAAATCAACGCCATTAACTGCATAGACAGGGATGGTTTCGGGATTATAAACCTTAGAGAGATTATGAGATTCAATAATGATATTCATGAGCAATTAATTATATGGATTTGGATTGTTACAACAGGTTGCAAAAATACAAATTAAAGTAGTAGTCATGGTTTAAACTTTTTACTAATTTTGCGCACTAATAATAAAATTATGCTTCTGAATATCTACGATTTTACAACTCTCACCACAGCCATTCACATTTGGCTGACAGCTCACATGAATAATACTATGGTGATGCTTTCAGAAATGGCGATAGTTGGTTTATGTACACTTACCTTCTTCGTTGTATTGTGTTTGATTTTAGTTTACATGGAGCGCAAAGTTTCGGCATTCATGCAGATACGATTAGGTCCAAACAGAGTAGGTCCCTGGGGCACTGTTCAAGCCATTGCAGATACTGTGAAACTTTTATTAAAAGAAGGGCTTACTCCTGATGGTGCTGATAAATTACTCTTTAATTTCGCGCCCATATTAGTCGTTGCAATATGTTTCGCAGCTATGGCACCGATAGCATTTGGTAAAGGATTAACCATCTGGAATATCAATATCGGAGTGCTTTATGTCTCTGCAATATCCTCAGTTGGAGTCATCGGAATATTAATGGCAGGATGGTCCAGCAATAATAAATATTCATTACTTGGTGCGATGCGCAGTGGTGCGCAGATAGTGAGTTATGAACTATCTGTTGGAATGTCAGTATTAGCAATAGTAGTACTCTCGGGCAGTTTAAATCTCAATGAGATTATCCAAAGCCAGGAGAATGGTTGGTGGATATTCAAAGGACACATTCCCGCAATCATCGCTTTCATCATCTTCATTATTGCAAGCACTGCTGAAATCAACCGTGCTCCATTCGATATGGCGGAAGCAGAATCCGAACTTACAGCAGGTTTCCATACAGAATATTCAGGCATGAAGTTCGCCATGTTTTTCCTTGCTGAATACGTCAATATGTTCATTGTTTGTGCTATTGGGGCGACACTCTTCTTTGGAGGCTGGATGCCTTTCCACATTGGCGGTCTTGCGGCATTCAACAATATCATGGACTACATCCCCTCACCTATCTGGTTCTTCGGAAAGACTTTCGCGCTCATTTTTCTTATCATGTGGTTTCGCTGGACATTCCCACGATTAAGAATAGATCAATTACTTACTCTTGAATGGAAATATTTGTTACCTATAAGTATGATAAATCTTCTGCTGGTAACCTTGATAGCCATTATGGGATGGTATTTCTAAGGAACAAATCCTTACCAAACCTTTTCTATGCTCCGATTTATTTCTTTGGAATATGATTTGAAATTACAAATTTCAAGGTATTTCCCAAAATAAAAAAATCTAATTTATTTCTTTTTCAAAATCCCGTTTGCTACCTCCAACCATGCATTGGGTCCCCCTGAAACATATCCTGTGGAACCTAATTTTTCAAAATTGATATTACTTTCTGTTATTGAAGCATTGACAAACCAAACAGTTGGATAACCTGTTACACCAAAAAATTGTTGCAACTTGTTGTTTTGTTCTTTTATATCTTGAGCAATAGGTGTGTTTTTGGGAAAATCAACTTCCATCAATACAACATTATTTGTTGCCCAGGTTACAAATTCAGGATGCTTAAAGACTTCGTTTTGCAATCGCTTACACCATCCACACCAATCACTTCCAGTGAAAAAAAGCATGATTGGTTTGTTAGTTTTTTTTGACATTTCGATGGCTTTGTCGAGCGTGTTTACCCATGTCAAATCTTGCGCTTCTGCAAAACAGAAACCTAATGTAAATAAAAATATGAGTACTGATTTTTTCATGTTTTTGATTTTTATATAATTTAAGAATTTGATTTTATTGTCAGATTTTATAACGTGCCTGTGAACATTTAAGTATTTTTTTTCAGCGGACAAAACTACTAAAATAAACTTTCATTTTACGAGTCTGTTTATCAAAATCGCAGTAAAATTTAGTCTGTCATTACTCCTTATCCAGAAAAATAGTAGGAATATGTCCCATTCCGCAGGCGAAGAAATTTCCTTATAATTGATTTGAACTTAATTCAAAAAAATTAAAAAGCTCTCTGATAAATTTATTAGGGAGTTTTTTCTTTTTATGCCCCGAGGACTTTATTTCTATGGAATGAAACGCGGGAAGCGGTCAGGTTTCATTTCAGAAGCAATTGAAATTATTTCCCCAAATGCTTTTCCTATCTTTGCATCCTGATAAAATTTCATGATAGAAAAAGAATTTAGTAAAGAAGAAAAAGAACTCTTCAGTCTGTTGGATTGGGCTGTGGATTATCTTGAACATGGTCGTTTCAAAAATAAAGAGGATAAGGAAAATGCAAAAATATCTATAAAGATGTTCAAAGATACCAGGGTGTTGATAATCAAATGTGCTGATAAAAGATTTGAAGATCTTAAGCGAATAGAAGAAGAAAATAATGACCACCTTCACGAATATCATGATGTCACCTGCCCTAAATGCAAGTTCTTTACCTCCTTGTTACCATCAGGTAAAAAGAAAAATAAAATGGGTTATATGTGCCCTACTTTCGAATGTCCTAAATGTTATAACGACTTCATTGCTGATGAACCGTTGGATGCTCATGATATGGTTGCAATGTGTGAAGAGATGCTAAAAATATTATATAAAAGCAAAGCTCCACAAGATCAGGTTCAGGCATTCAAGGGACATATTGCTGCCTTGAAATTAGCAAACCAAAATCTTGATGAGGAACATGCAGAAATTTATAAACAACATGCCGATATTGCTGAATTGGTAAGGCTTAATATTGCTGAACTGTCAGTGTATAAACAACAGGTATTGGATAATCAAAACCCTGGCTTTTTAAATTGATTTAAGTATTACTTGAGTCACTTTTCTGCATTTAAAAGTGTCCCAATAAACCAGGAATTCTTTAATAAACAGGATTCGTAGTTTTTTATAGCCTTACATCAGAAAGAAGTCATCCCCTTTCCAGTTCAAACAATATCACTCCCAGTTCAAACTGGTTCACATCTATTTCAAACTATACCCCTACCAGTTCAAACTATCCCCCTGCCAGTTCAAACTATATCCCTGCCAGTTCAAATTGGTACCCTCACCAGTTCAAACTAAATACATACCAGCTCAAACTGGTCCCGTGCCAGTTCAAACTAAACCGCTTGCAGTTCAAACTGGTAGGGGTTTAATGTCTCCTGCGACTTTTTAAGTGTCTAATAATTGGCAACATATACTAAACTGATTCCCGTTTCCGAAAGTAACCACGAATTTCATCGCGACATCAGTGGCAATGTAAAGAAGGACATGAATGGAATTCTATTTCTAATATAAGACAAGGATTATGGTGTCCGAAATGTGCAGGAAGGAAAAGAGGAATTCCAGGTAAATGGAATCTTGAACGAATAAAAGAATATGCTATCAGCAAAGGCGGCAAAATGATATTCCTGTTGAATGGAAACAACATCTCGTAAAAATTAATTAATCAACACTTCTTGTTTGGATTTTTACTTAGCAGGAATCCAATTTATACGGAACCTACAAGTTACAATTAAAAAAAAGTAACCTGTCCTGTATCAATATCATGCAATCCTCCAATGATGTTGATGAGGTTTGCATCGCATAGCTCCCTAAGGATGCTGCTCTCCTCCTTGATTTTATTGACCACGATAAGAACGTTATTAATAGTTACATTCTGCACAAAGGAAATGTTGCTACCAGTTCTGTCGTTAAGAGTAGTTTTTTCTAATTCAATGGCTGGTTTTATTTTACTAAGGAGGTTAGTGATATTCCCAAGGACAATGTTATTGCAGGCACCTTCGATGGCACCGCATTTGGTATGCCCCAGCACGACGATGAGCTTGGAACCTGCGAATTTACAGGCAAACTCCATGCTTCCAAGGATGTCTTCATTCAATATGTTCCCGGCAATGCGAATACTGAAAATATCTCCCAAGCCTTGATCAAAAATCAACTCCGCAGATGTTCTCGAATCAATGCAACTCAGGATAGCCGCAAAAGGAAATTGCCCGGAAGAAGTATCATTGACCTGCTCCAGCAAGTTGCGGTGCGCCTTTATGTTCATTACAAATCGTTCGTTGCCTTCCTTCAAAATATCCAGGGCAAGATCAGGGGTAAGTTGGTCCTGAGTTTCTTTGGTATGAGTCCTCATTCAGTTGTAGTAATTGTATGTAGTATTATTCTTAGAATTGCTGCGCAAAGATACTTTATTGATAGAAAACGGATTCGGAATTATCAGCCGAGTCATTCTTCTTTAAGGTATTTTTAAAGTTAGTTAGTTCTCTATTTATGGTAAATATAAAGTAAATTGTGCGACGTTTGAGTATATAGAAGCACTATTACCGCTCACTGTCTATCTTCGCCCCATGAAAAATTAATTTGAATGCTAATAAACAGGTTCCTCAAGTGTCTTTTAATTAACCCCGACAGGCTTAAAGAAAGGAAGTATTTATTATTCCTGTTTATGGTCTTTTGTCTGATGATTTTTATCTCTGTCAAAGAAGGATTGAAGATAGGAATCATGGGCGATTTCACAGTCTTCTGGAATGCCGGAAACAATTTCCTGCTGCATAATGATTTATACAGCGGCATAGGTGGCGCAAGGCGATATATCTATCCGCCCTTCGCAGCCATGCTGTTTCAAATCCTTGCTTTGTTCCCATTGAAGGTATCAGCAGGCATCATGACTTTTATCAACCTGTTGTTATTTCTCTTCTCCATTTATCTAACACAAAAGATTTTTGAATTTTATTTCAGCGATAAAAAGAAAATCAAACAAGTTTTGATTCTTGCTGTAATCTTTTCGTTCCGGTTCTTTTGGTATCATATTTCTTTTATTCAAATGAATGAAATAGTTTTCGTGCTTTCATTGATGGGCGTATTGTTTATGTTGAAAAACAAGGAAAATCCCGCTATAATATGTTTTGTTATTGCTACATTCATCAAGGTCATTCCAATCTTCTTTTTGATATGGCTGTTCTTCAGAGGGAATTATAAAACCTATCTTAAAATACTGGTCGTTACTGTCATTTGCATCCTTATTCCACTTATCTGGCGGGGCTTTGAGATGGGTCTTCAAGATTTAAACAATTATTATTTATCTTTCCTTGAGCCCTTTAAAGAAGGAAGAGTAGAGGCTGAATTCCACAACCATAGTTTGTCATCAGCTATCTATAAAATTTCCTTGCCCATGGAATATGAACCAGGTTATGATTTCAATATCCTTCATCTTACTCAAGATGCTGCAAAGCGGCTCTATATAAGGAGTGCTATTATTATCTTTGGTCTATTTATATTGACACTGTTATATCAAAGAATCAGGCAGCGACCGATAAGTTTTATTGAAGTTTCAATAGTATTTCTTACGACTCATCTTTTATCAGGAATTACATGGGAATATCACCTGGTCTCTTTGCTTTTTGTTTATATGAGTTTCTTGAAAATTGGACGGAAGGTGGATGATAAGATTCATATAATAGTTCAATATTCTTTATTGGGAATAATTATTCTGAATGCCATCATAGGTACTGATACTGTTGGCAGGAATCTATATCATTACTTTGGCGGTTATGGTATATTAACCTGGATGATGGTGCTGCTGTTCATTTATTTTCTTGTAGAAAACGTAATCTGGACTGGCGGCGAAAAGCAGAGTCATTAATTTCATTCAAAATATTTAGATTTGCCATCTTTAAAATATATCCCCTGCCGATGACCAAAAGAAAATTTCACTACATAGTATCCTTCTCCCTTATCAATTTATTTTTGTTGGTAACTACTAATGGTTTTACTCAAGTAAATTACAAGAAAATAGAGGCTGATAAATTCAGTATAGAGCTTCCTGCGGCATGGAAGAATGATGTCAATTATATGTTCTTCCAATTGATGTCACTGGCTCCGGGAGATACTTGCTGCGGGGATTTCCGTGAGTTTATTACTGTATCTTCTGATGGAGTTCAGAAGAATAATTTGGAAGATTTCTTTGCTACAGAAAAGAAATACATCAAAGAAGGAGCAAAGGATATGCACCAATTAAAAGTCATTGGAGAAGGCAGTACATTGGTGAATGATCAGAAAGTATATTGGTTCACTTATTCCTTTAATTATAAGGGATATTTCTGGTATGGACGCGATTACTACACCAGTGCAGACATTAACGAAATAGATTACAAGGAATACAATCTTATCGAGAAGGATTATTTCTTTTATTCCAAAGGGCGAGGTTATTTATTGCGTTGCACAGCAAGAGACACTAACTTCAAGAAGTTTGAACCCATCTTTGATTATGTCTCAAAGAGTATAAAGTTCAAATAAAACAGAGAAACTATATTCTATAAAAACAAAGTCGCTAAAACTCAAAGAAAAACTTTGTGTCTTAGAGACTTTACATGGATTATGGGATCAGCCAGATCAAGTATGTCTATTCAACAATTATCTTTTTCTGCATTATGCCGTTATCGCTTTCCAATAATATCATGTAAACTCCTTTCGCAATTGTCGAAAGATTCAATTCAAATTGGTTCTCCCCTACTCCACCGTTTAATCCTTCATTGAATATTATTCTTCCTGAAATATCAACTATTTTAAGTGTATAATTCGATACTTTGTCAGATGAAAACATAACCGTTATCTTATCACTGGCTGGATTGGGATAAACCGTAAATGTATTGGATGAGGCAATCGAATTCTCCTCCATCGTTCTGCAACCACCAGTATTGGCACTGACATGGACCGGGGTCACGGAGGAGTAACATCCTAAGGGATCTTTTACTTTAATAGAATAAGTACCGGCAAGCATCAGGTTAAAGATATTCGAGGACTGATAAGTAGTTCCGCCATCTTTGGAATAATTAAATACTCCCGCACCCCCCGTGGCTGTTACAGTTATTTTTCCATTAGCTGTGGAGCAGGTGGTGGCATTAACAACAGCCGTGGTGAAGGTAATGCCGGAACTTGTTGAAACCGCGATGCTGGATGCCGCACTTAAACAACCATTCGCATCCTTAACCTTAACAGTATAAGTTCCTGTTGCCAGGCTGCTGAACAAGGATGCTCCCTGATAGGAAGTTCCTCCGTTGTCGGAATAAGTCTTAGTGCCGGTGCCGCCTGTTGCTGTAACAGAAATGCTTGCAGTATGGACTGTGGTGCAAGATGAATTATTGGTGACAACTGTGGTGAATGTTACAGAAGCTGATGGCTGTGTAATGGTCGTGCTGGTGGTGGAAGTGCAGCCATTATTATCCGATACGGTATAGGAATAAGTGCCTGCCACAACACTATGCGTGCCTGTTCCGGAATATGGCGTTGTGCCACCACTTGCTGCCACTGTTATTACGCCATTATTCCCATAACAGGCAATGGTTGTTGTAACCGAACTGCTTGTGGTTGGGTTTGCATTAATGGTGATATTCGTTCCATTATCTTTGCCATTATATGCCGAAGCATTCGATACGACTCTTATTCGATAGCCATTCCCGCTGACAGTATTTGAGGGAATGGTGGCTGGGATATTCCCTGAAATCCTTCCGGTATAAGTCCCGATGGATACCGGACTGGCGAAGCTTCCAGATGAATTTGAAAGTTGCGCCGTGAAGACATTTGCTGTTCCGAAATATCCTTTGGCGGTATAAGGAACCGTTAATGTTGCTCCTTGACAAAAGGCTGTCGAAACCGTTCCGGTGAGAATATCTATCTCTGGTTGCTGTTGTCCTTGGGTAAGGATGTTGCTGCTGCCTTGAAGGGTCAAGGTATGCGTTTCTCCCATCGTCCAGGAGAGGGAATTTCCTCCGCCTGTGGTGTAGCCGCCGCTTGTGGGGGTTACTTTTGGGGTTAAGCTTTGGGAATTGACAATTGACAGTTGACAATTGACAATTATTGCGATGATGCCTATTAGGCGAATGATTCTTTTCATATTAATTATTTTTGATTAATTTAATTTTGTCTGTTACTATTTTATCCCTTTGTAATCTAAAATTTTTAGTTTACTACGTTTTCCAGCTATAGCTGGGATGGTTCCAGCAATAGCTGGGATGGTTCCAGCTATAGCTGGGATGGTTCCAGCAATAGCTGGGATGGTTCCATCTATAGCTGGGATGGTTCCAGCAATAGCTGGGATGGTTCCAGCAATAGCTGGGATGGCTCCAGCAATAGCTGGGATGACTCCAGCTATTGGTAGAATACTATTCAAAACATATATTATTAGAATAATACTATTCATTATTGGAATACCTTATTTATTAGCAACCGTATTATCTTTATTAATCAAATCAGCAATCTTTGCAGAGAGGGTATTTAATTGCTGCTGCATGTTGTCGAATTTCAAATTGCTGTCTTTAAGCTGGGATTCTGCATCGGCTAATCTCTTCACCAAAGCCTGGGTAGCTGAAACATTCAACATAGATAATGCCTCATAATCCACCGTGTGGAAGTCATTCACTTCGCGACCATAGATGAAAACTTCGCCTTCTTGCTTGACATCGGTCAGGAAGCCGTGCTCATCAGAACAGATTACATTGGCAGTAACAGGCTTATTCCCAAAGATCAGCTTTACCTTATCACCTGGAATGAAGTTGGCATTCTCAAGAGCCACAAAGCCGTTATTAATTTCAGAAATCTTATAAACATCCGGGATGAAGTCGGTATGCAGGTTGATGGCATTTGGACAAATCTTTTCAACTTCCTGTGCAATGACTTTCTTGAAATGCTTGTTACCTTTGGCTAATGTATCAATATAAGTATAGTCGGTAACCTGAATCTTCATTAAGTCGGTTAAGTCGTTTTCGTTATTCGATCTGCCTAATACATGCTTAATTCGGGCATCGGATACGGCATCAAATTCGCTACCCATAACACGACCTGCACCATAAATAGAAGCTACGTCAGAACTTGTAAAGGTTCCATTTCCTACTGAATTGTGGTTGTTATTGACGAAATTAAAATTTCCGGTATAATTTACGTTAGATGTACCTTCGACATCCAAATAGGCATGGTCAGGATTCGAGGTGCCTATGCCAACTTTGCCTTCGATAATCATTCCATTGGTAGGAGCTCCATAAATACCTGCGTAATCAGGTCCTACAGCCATTCTGCCACTGACATCTAATGCATTATCACTTGAAGTAGTGCCAATTGACATATTTCCGGTAAGGTAAGCGTTGCCGTTACCGGTAACTCTAAATACAGTAGTTCCCGTTGAATTTGCAGTAGAACCGGTTGACAAGTCAAGGAGTTTGTTATTGTTTTCAGTACCGGTTATTTTTACAGAAAGCCCTTGCGCAGAAGTGCTGTTGGTAGTAGAATTAAAGAAAGAAGCAATGTATCCATTCCCAGACCCATTCCAAGTTATTGCACTGCTTGTTGGATTTAAGCCGTCACTTGCTGTTATTGCAGTTGATGTATTTGCAAACTTGCTATAGGGAGATGTAGTACCAATTCCAAGATAACCTGTACTGAAATCTCCATAAATAAGAGTGGATGTGTTGTTATTTGCGATATAAAGTTTGTCGCTGCCGGTTTCACTATATCCTGCACCAAAGCCAATAAAAACATTTCCACTGCCTTGGTTATTATTTCCTGCTTCCACTCCAATAGCCACATTATTATTTCCTGATGAGTCGCTATACAGGCATTGATCGCCAATTGCAACATTATTAGACCCTGTTTTGTTTTCGTGACCAGCAATGTGTCCATAATAACTATTATTTGTTCCTGTAGTGTTTAATGATCCGGAAGCATATCCGGTAATTGTATTATCATTGCCACTTGTATTTTGATTACCTGCAAATTTTCCGACAAATATATTGCCGTCACCGGTACTTGAACCTCCTGCGTTTTGTCCCAAAAATAAACTGTTGCTTCCTCCTGTTATGCTAACTACTTTTGAAGCACTCATATACAGGTCTCCTGATAAGTTTATATTCCCTGTAGCATCTAATTTTTGGGAGGGTGTGGCAGAGCCAATACCGACATTACTTGTTACAGCAGAATATTGATTGTTACCGCTTATAGTCCAGCTTCCATTGGCAAGGGTTGTAGAATTCACCCAGCTTGCATTACCGCTGGCATCGCTTTGCAATACATATCCATTAGTGGCACCGCTTGTCATTTGAAGATTCGTGGTTTTTGTTGTACCTGCAACTTCTAATTTATTTGTCTGGCTTGTAGTTCCAATTCCTACATTCCCACTTGAATTAATAAACATCCGCGTACCTGCATTGCTTTGAAACAATAAGCCACCGCTACCTTCTCCGTTTCCTGAACCTGTAGAAATAAATCTCCAGTCGGTTCCTCCGGTGCTGCTGTTATTAAGATGAAGCCAGCTACCTGCGGTTCCACTACCATCAAGATATAAGAGATTGAGACTACTGTTTTTAATATGAAGGGGGTATGATGGAGAAGAGGTGCCAATTCCTACAAGGCTAGAGCTGCCTCCCAAAATAATATTACCGGTAGATTCATCATTGATAACCACTCTTGATGTGGTTTTACCGCCCCTGATATAAGTATCCTGCGTGCCATCCGCACCATAATTAATATTAGTGGTATTATTAGTTCCGGCAAATGCGGCGGTACCTTGAGTACCCACTCCTACTACATCCAGAATTGCGGTAGGATTAGAAATGCCAATACCTAAATTGCCTTCTATGTCAGTATTCCCTGATACGGTAAGCCTGTTTGATGGAGTTGATGTACCTATGGCAACATTGCAGGAACTGCTTCCCAAAATAATATTACCTGTAGATTCATCATTGATAACTACTCTTGATGTTGTCTTACCGCCTCTAATGTAAGTGTCCTCCGTGCCATCATTACCGAAATTAATATTAGTGGTATTATTGGTTCCGGTAAATGCGGCAGTACCTTGAGTCCCTACCCCTAACACATCAAGAGGTGCGCTTGGATTTGAGGTGCCAATACCTAAATAGCCTTCTATATCAGAATTCCCTGATACGGTAAGTTTATTTGTTGGGGATGAAGTATTGATACCCACATTGCCACCATCGTTATAGATAGTACTGCTATTCACCACCCATGCGCTGCCATTCCAGTAAGGAGTATTCCCGGCAGATGAACCGCTGCTCGATAATCCAGTGGCACCTGTGGTACCGGTTGCCCCAGTCGGACCTTCGGGGGCAGTGAATTCTACCCAATCAGTAAGGTCTTGATAGGGTTCGGTATTAGAAACAAAGGAACTGCTATTCTGAACAATCCACATGGAATTAATAGAAGGATTTGTGGAAGATTCTGCGAATACATAATCGCCAACATTATAGGTAGTGCCGCTTACCCAATCGCCCCTATTGTTTAGCCCGGTGCCTGCCGCACCTTCCGCACCTGTGGCACCTGTGGCTCCATCAATTCCTTCAGCACCTGTGGCACCTGTCGGACCTGTGGCTCCGTCATTACCATTTGCACCAGCGGCACCTGTTGCTCCGGTAGCTCCGTCATTTCCAGTAGCACCATTTGCTCCTGTAGCCCCTGTGGCTCCATCATTACCTGCGATTCCAGTGGCACCGGTAGCTCCGGTAGCACCGTCAATTCCATTGTTGCCTGTTGCGCCTGTAGCACCTATTGCTCCGTCATTTCCGGTAGCACCCGTAGCACCCACCGCACCATCATTACCAGTAGCACCTGTTACTCCGGTAGCTCCCATCGCTCCATCATTTCCATTAGCTCCGGTAGCACCAGTAGGTCCTGCATCATTGCTATGTGCGGAATACAAGGCATAAGGCACACTCAACATCTGCTGGGTGCCCATGTCGCTGAAGTTATTCCCACCCGAAGCATCCATTTCTACTTGGGTGAATTTGTTGCTGATACCCCAGGTGATATTAGCAAAGCTTCCACTTACAACGGTTCCCTGTCCGATATTCACGGAGAACAAACCAAATTCGTTGGTGGTAACAGTCTGAACTTCCTGGTACTCGATAGTCCCAGTGGAGGTAGTATCATGGATACTAAACCGCAGGGCAATCGTTTGATTTGAGATAAGATTGCCATTGCTGTCTCTCGCAACTGCCTGGTATGGAATGGCAGAAGGAGCTTGCGCTTTGCAATTGTCAATTGAAAATTGACAATTGACAATTAGAAGGATGCCTATAAGGCGAATGATTTTTTTCATTTTAATTTTATTTTGATTAATTATTATTTTTTGGAATTTGATTTGCTATGTTTGGAATTTGATTTTGAACACTGATAAAGCGAAATATTAGAATTCACCATTTTTCACTATTAACTATTAACTATTCACTATTCACTATTCACTATTCACTATTCACTAATTAATGCCTCCTCCATTATTTATCTGCAACCAGTTGCTGCCATCGGAGATAATTTCCAGTACCGTATTTGCGCTTATGGTAGTAGTGCCGGAGCCGCTTAAATTATTGTAGGAGGAGATGGTGCGGCTGCTTGCGCTCCTATTAATGATGCGATACATTCTATTGGTATTGGAACTTGGTGATGGAAGTGTAATACTCGCCGTGCCTGTGAAATACCAGACCGTCGCAGTATTATCCAAAGTAACTGCATTGCTGCCGGATTGGGTGCTTATCTTGAATCCAGATGCGCCATTCACTTCTAATGTCGAATTCGGCGATGAGGTGTTGATACCTACATTGCTGCCGGTATTGTTGTAGATGTTATTGCCTGATGTTGTCCAGGGGCTGAAAACATTGCCATTGAAGATCTGCAAGCTCCAACTATTAATACCAATATGCCCAAACTCTGATACATTGACAATCCTTAGTGTCCAGGTGCCATTGATGGTATCGCCATTGAAACCGGTAAAGGGTTGATAAGGAATATAGGTTCCTGTGAATGGCGAAGTGCCGCTCGTAATGGCGGTGGAGGCATTAGTTGTGAAATAAGTATTGGTATAAGCAGATACGCCATTGTGCTGCTGATCTAAGAAAACAATCGTGCCGGAAGGGCTGACCAATTCCAATTGAATGGTAGCATTACTTCCAATATTAGCATTCAAGCCCACCTTAAAATAAGTGGAAGAACTGCAAACGCCATCCACACCGCTCATGGTAATGTTGGAAGATATTCCGGTATTAGAAATAAATTGGGTTGACTGACCTACATTATTGGAATTGGCAATTGAATCATTCACAAGAGTGGTCTTTGATACCCAGCTTGCATTGCCATTAGCATCACTTTCGAGGACATACCCCGTGGCGGCACCGGAAGTCATTTTGAGATTGGTAGTTGTAGTAGTTCCATTCACTTGCAAGGTGGAGGAAGGCGAGGTTGTACCGATGCCGACATTGGTTCCATTATTATTATAGAGATTATCGCCTGATAAAGTCCAGTCATTGATGGAACTTCCATTGGTAATCTCTAAGGACCAGCTTTGCAATGTGAGGGAACTATTCGGGCCACCATCCAACCAATCAAACTCCAGCGTCCAGGTGCCATTCGGGCTTTCACCATTAAAGATAGTAAAGGTAGTGCCATCGCCGGAATTAGGTTTGAATGTACCTGTTTTTGGGGAACTACCAGTTGGGATAGAAGCCGTGGCAGTAGAAGTAAAATAGGTGGAAGAATAATTTATATAATCAGCATCCAATTGAAAGTATTGCCCTGTAGGGCTTATTAAATAAAGATAATAGATCGGATTGCCGGTGGAGGTGGCATTCAAGCCAACCTTAAAATAGGTCGAAGAATTAATTACACCATTCAAGCCGCTTATTGTAATATAGGCATCCAAAGTATTATTATCTCCCGTTACAGCATTCACGGTATCATTGGCAATATTAGCAGTATCAATGGCAGCAAGCGTACTCTTTGAAACCCAGCTTGCATTGCCATTGCCATCACTAAGCATAAGATAATTAAGCCCTGCACCATTTGTCATCTGAAGATTGGTGGTAGAAGTTGTTCCATTCACCTGCAATGTAGAAGTAGGCGCAGAGGTAGTTCCAATTCCCACATTGCCTCCATTATTATAGATGTTACTGTTATTAACCACCCAACTGCTGCCATTCCAGTATGGAGTATTCCCTGCCGATGAACCGCTGCTTAATAAACCCGTGGCTCCTGTTGCGCCAGTGGCTCCTGTTGCACCATTCGTTCCGTTTGTACCATTTGATCCGGTTGCACCAGTCGCACCAGTCGCACCTGTCGCACCTGTCGCTCCTGTTGCGCCAGTGATAGCAATAGTATTAGGATTCACCCATGAAGCATTGCCGCTGCCATCGCTTTTAAGAACATAATTATTGCTTGCACCATTTGTCATTTGGAAATTGGTCGTTCTGGTGGTTCCATTAACATCAAGTTTCTGGGAAGGGGTGGTTCCCAAACCTACATACCCGGTAGAACGCTGAATTAGAAAAGGCTGACTAAGGAAAGAACCAGCATCACTATAAGCATTAATAAAGAAGTCGGAGCCGACATTGCTGCCAGATTCGGAGGTAACACTCTTGCCGAATTCCCAACGCTCGGAACCGGCAGTATTAAATCTCATGGCTGTTTCAAAACCCGAAGGCGCACTTAGATTTACATACGCATGGCTGGCACTGCTTTGGGAATTAATAATCGTCGTATTGGTACTTCTCACATCCAAAGTGTTAGTGGGATTGGAGATGCCGATGCCTACATTGCCAGTATTATTATTGTATATGTTATTCCCCGAAAGTATCCATTGCGAATCGCCGGTGGCACCCGTAGCTCCTGTTGCCCCAGTGGCACCATTAGTTCCATTAGAACCATTAGTACCATTCGTTCCGTTAGTACCATTGCTTCCTGTTGCACCTGTAGGACCTGTTGCGCCATTTGTTCCATTAATACCATTAATACCATCAGTCCCGGTAGCCCCTGTTGCACCTGTAGCGCCAGTCGGTCCAGAACCATTACCAGTGTTGGTGGCATACAAAGCAAAAGGCACACTCAACATTTGCTGGGTGCCCATGTCGGAATAATTAGTTCCTCCCGTAGCATCCATCTCTACCTGGGTGAATTTGGAATTTGTACCCCAGGCAATTCCGGCGAATGTCCCACTCACGACAGTCCCCTGTCCGATATTCACAGAGAACAAACCGAATTCATTAGTAGTAACACTTTGAGTTTCCTGGTAAACAATAGTTCCCGTTGCGGTAGCATCATGAATGCTGAATCGCAGGGAAATGTTTTGGCTGGCGATAAGATTGCCATTGTTGTCTCTTGCCACAGCTTGGTAAGGAATGGCGGAAGGAGCTTGCGCTTTGCAATTGTCAATTGATAATTGACAATTGACAATTAGTAGGATGCCGATTAGGCGGATGATACTTTTCATAATCTATTTCATTAAGTAATTGAACATTGTTTTTATCGAATGCAAAATTACAACATCATCACCCCTG
>JABDAW010000048.1 GCA_013288905.1 Bacteroidota bacterium
GATAGTGATGAAAGAAAGGGAATGCTTATTCTGTAGACAAAAAGCGCAATCAAAAGATCATATACCTTCAAAAAATCTTCTTGAAAAACCTTATCCTAAAAATTTATTGACTATTCCAGCTTGTATAAAATGTAATCAATCCTTTTCCGAAGATGAAGAGTATTTTCTTAATGTGTTAGTTGAAATCTCAACTAATCCAACATTGTTGGCAAAGAAAGATTTCAATGGTAATGTTTTTAGAGCTAGAGAAAGGTCGGAAAATCTCAAAAAACTTATAAGTGATTCTTTAATACAAGCAGATGATGGTAAAATTTATTTCAAACAGGATACAAATAAAATTAAGAGAGTAATTGAAAAAAATGCATTTGGGCTTTATTTTCATAAATACAAAAAAATGGCAAAACTAAGTTCATTTAACTGTACAGGCTTTTATCCTTATAATGTTAATGAAACTAGACCAGCAGAGATTTTCTTATTAACTTACAAAGCAAATTTTCAACCAAAAAAATGGACAACAATTCAGAATAATGTTTTTTCCTATATTGTCGTAAGGGATTGGAGAAATAACAAGCTAACAATGATTTTTAATATACATAATACAGTTTGTTGTATAATTGAAATACCTTATCCCAGATCTTTAATACGAGGAGTTTCTAATCCTTCAAAATATCAAATGAATCTTCAATTCAATACATGATTACTTCTTTAATCTTTCATCCTTTTATGATTGCTCCGCCCTTGCGGGCAACAATAAAAGGATGATGATGATTACTAAGCCCGAATGGATTCGTATCTTTGCAGCCACAATAAAATAAATTCAGAAAACAGATGAAAAAAATACAAACATATTTTATCCTCGCAATGATGATTTTTGCAAGCAACACCATAGCGCAGAGCCCTGCTGCATCAGCAAACCAGACAAACCAGAATGGCTTCACGCAAGCTGACCGCGAAAGACTTATCAAAGTTGAAATAACATTAGAACAAATGGAAAAACGAATGGAGTTGGATGAAAAACATTCTGATGATCGTTTTGCTGAACAACATTCCACCAATACCTGGATAATATCATTATTTACTTTTCTGACGGCGACCATTATTACCTTAGCATTTTGGGACAGACGTTCTTCATTGAGACCTCTTGAAGGCAGAACCGAAAAGGTCGAAACAGAAATAGAAGAATTGAAAAAAGGAACAAGGTTAGAAAAAGTTATTACTGCCTTTCAAGACCTTGCAAAAGATAATCCCAAGGTTGCAGAGATTTTGAAAAATAATCACCTTTTATAAACTTTACTTAGTTTTTTCTTTTATAACCACTTTTCCTTCTTATACCAATCAGCAGTCTCTTTCACGCCTCTTTCCAAAAAATATTGAGGCTTGAAGTTGAAATCCTGGAATAAGTCTTCGGTATAAATTGTCCAGTTGGTGCATTCAAATTCACGAACTCTTTCTGAATTGAGAGCAGGTGTTTTTCCGAATAAACCAAAGGTCTTTTCTAATGTAAATGCCAATCCCCTGACTACAGATACCGGCAAAGTCAGCTTTAAAGTTTTCTTGTTTAATGCCTTCTTGATATGGTTATTGAATTCGCTGGAGAGATACGTCTTGCCATCACACACAAAGTAAGAACGCTGTTTAATATTGGATTCCAAAGCATCAAAACATAAGGTAACAAAGTCATCAATATAGATGAAAGAAAGATGCTGGGGAGTGCTGCCGATATAAAATTCAAAACCACTGTTCACCATCTTGAAGACCGTGAATAATTCCTTCTCTCTCGGTCCATAAATCGTAGTAGGACGGAAGATGATGTATGGAAAATCTTTCAAGGTATTGAGGTATTCTTCGGTCATTAATTTGCTCTTGCCATAACCACTTACAGGGCGTGGAATTTGTGAATGATTGATCAATTCCAAAGTCTCGGCATTGCCCGGACCATAAGAGGCGAGGCTGCTCAATTGAATAAACTTCTGAACATTGGATTTGGTCTCTATCAATGCCTCAACAAAGTTCTTGGTATATTCATAATTGATGTCATAAAACTCTTGAATATTGTTGGCTTTAGTAACTCCGGCACAATGAATGATATAATCAAAAGAACCATTATGCTCCTTGTTGAATTCCTCTAAAGTCTTGATAAGATTGCTCTTATTTTTAAAGTCTAAAGAGATAAATTTTATCCGGCTGTCTTGAAGATATTGACGGCTGCTGCTACTGCGAATTCCTGCATATACTGCATAGCCTCTCTTGAGTGCTTCTTCAACTAAAAAACTACCAATAAATCCGCTTGCACCGGTAATCAGAACCTTCTTCATGCAAGCTTTTTCTCGTAGATTCTATATTTTTTGTAGGGCTTGGCATTAATGGAAATCAAAGGAGAATTCATCTCTTTATTATTCTCTAAAATCCAGGATGCTTCAGCATATTTCAATTTCTTTTCACGAGCAGTTTCCATGTTCTTGGCATAGAATACCACATCAATACCGAGCTTGCGATATTCTTCAAGTACCCCGAGCGTGATTACTCTTGCACTCTTTATTTTACTTTTATTCATGAGTAATTTAAAGAGTCCTGTTGGCAGTAATCTTCCTCGTTTTATGGTGATGAATATCTCATTTACATTTGGAATGGTAAGTGAGAAAGCGATGACTTTTCCATTCTCTTCAGCGACATACGCAAAGTCTTTATCAAGAATCATTTTCATGTCCTTTGCCTGATATTTAAACTCATCATCAGTCATCGGAACAAAGCCCCAGTTCTTATCCCAGGCGGCATTGTATATATCTTTCACAGCCTTAACTTCACTATCGAAAGCCTTCATATTTATCTTGCGAACGGTAATGTTTCTTCTCTTCAAACGCTCTTCAATTCCTTTCGCAAGACGCAATAATTTCTCCGGCATATCCATCGGATCCAAAGTATAAGCTACCAAGTCCATTTGTTTCTTAAAGCCATATTTTTCTAAGAATGTTTGGTAATAAGCTTTGTTATAAGTCATCATAATAACAGGAGGCGAATCCAAGCCTTCAACCAGTAGCCCGCAGGTTTCATTAGTTGAGAAATTGGTAGGTCCTATGATGTCGGTCAAGCCTTCTTTCTTAATCCAATCGTTGGCTGTATCAAGGAGTTTCTTGGCTACTTCATAGTCATTCACAACATCAAAGAAGCCAAAGAATCCTGATTTTGTATTCGTGAATTCATTGTAATTATTATTCCGAATAGCTGCTATCCTTCCCACTACTTTTCCATCCTTCTCTGCAATAAATAAATCTGCCTTTGAATGTTTGAAGAAAGGATTCTTAGCAGGATTTATCAAATCGCTTTGTGCCAGATAAAGTTCGGGAACATAGTTCTTATCGTCCTTGTACAAATCATGCACGAAGTCAATAAACTTCTTCTTATCTGCACCGTTTTCAACTTTCTTAATTGTTATCATGGCTTATAATTCTTCTTCAACGTCAGTGGGTAATGGATGTTTATCGTGGTTATGTGGATGTGCCGCCTGGAATTCAAATAATTCGAGTTCTCGAGCTATCATATTTATCTTCTCCAAAGTCTTATCAATCTGCGCCTTGGTATGAGTAGCCATCAATGAAATACGAATCAAAGAAGAATCACTTTTAACCGCCGGGCTTACCACTGGATTCACAAAAATTCCTTCATCAAACAATCGCTTCGTGAACATAAAAGTCTTCATATTATCTCGAACATAAATCGGAATAATAGGTGTCTCCGTAATTCCAAGATCAAAGCCCGCCTTCTTGAGTTCATCAATCATGTAATGAGTATTTTTCCAGAGATTCACGATACGTTCGGGTTCGCGTTGAATAATATCCAAAGCCGCCATCGCTGTTGCCGCCTGGGCTGGAGGTATGCTGGCACTGAATATCAATGCGCGGGCATGATGTTTAAGATATTTGATAATGTCGTTATTCGCCGCCACAAAACCGCCAAGAGATGCCAGCGATTTGCTGAATGTGCCCATGATCATATCTACCTCATCGGTCAAGCCGAAGTGATCCGAAGTGCCCTTGCCAGTCTTGCCCAATACCCCAAGAGAGTGGGCATCATCAACCATCACTGCGGCATCATATTTCTTTGCCAGAGCCATGATTTCGGGAAGTTTCGCGATGTCGCCTTCCATACTAAAGATGCCATCGCAAACTATCAATTTGATTTTATCTTCTGGAAGTTTCTTGAGCAAATCTTCCAATTCAGTCATGTCATTATGACTGTACTTCAACACCTTAGAAAACGACAAACGGCTTCCCTCAATAATCGAAGCATGATTCAATTCATCGAGAATAATATAGTCATGACGACCCGTGAGAGTTCCTACCACGCCAAGGTTTGTTTGATACCCTGTACTGAATACCAGCGATGCTTCCTTGCCAACAAAATGCGCCAGTTTCTCTTCTAATTCGATGTGAATAACAGATGTGCCATTCAGGAAACGAGACCCCGAACAGCCCGTCCCGTATTTATCAATCGCCCGCTTAGCCGCCTCCTTGACTTCGGGATGATTATTCAAGCCCATGTAGCTATTCGAGCCAAACATCAGCACCTTGCGACCCTGCATCATCACCTCCGTATCCTGCCCCGAACCTACCTCGCGAAAGTAGGGATATATTCCCAACGCCTTCACCTCATCAGGGGCGGTGTATGCTTTCATTTTCTTCTCAAGTGCTCTCATTTGTTTGTCGGTATTAGTTTTAAATTAAGGTTTTGTAAAGTCCATTTTATTTCCCTCTTGTTTTCAATCATCAAATAGTATTTTATATGTAAGGGCACAAAGATATATTTTATTCCGTTAATCAGAAACAAATCAGTGAATAGTGAACAACGAATAGTGAACAGTGAACAAGGAATCTATATAAAACAAAAAGTGAACAGTTTGTTTAACTGTTCACTTTTCACGATTCGTTATTCGCTGTTTTCCTTAATCTACCGGAATGAAAACAGAGCCGCTCCAGTTGCTTCTGCCTGCTGTTCCTTCGGCACAAATCTGAACTTCAACATCGGTATTATGGGTATAACCGGAGAAATGAACAGTTTCGTTTTGACTGTGTTCTTTCTCAACCCAGTCAGTATCGGGTGCACCTTTCAATCGAGTACGCGCAAATGTTTGATGCGCATTTTTGTCTTCTCTTCCCCTCACAAAAAAATTTCCTTCTCCAAGCACCATATAACGAACATTGGTAGGTGTTTCTGGAACATCTTCCGCAACCTTATCGGTCTTGTTGCATGTAAATCCTGTTTCTTCGATACGAGCTTTGTTGTTGGTTCCATTCAGAATAATAAAGTTTGTGAGGTCCACCATAGCATTCTGGATGTTTTCATAAATTTCATCGGCAAGGGCTGTATTTCCATCTGAATGCGCCTCATAATAGTTGTCCCATAAATCATCAATAGGGGTCAATAAGGCATTGATACCCACATAATGAGCATTATCATAGCATCTCGGACGTACTCTTACAAAATAGAAATAATGGAATTCGGGTCTTGTCTCGCGAAGATAGCCTCTGTTGATTGAATAAACTAATAACATAATTTTTTATTTTTTAACCGGAGGTTTCAGCCTCATCGGGGATGCAAAAATATAAAAATTTATTAATCTGACCAAATACTTTTGAAATAATTATCCATTAAAAATTATAAAATACCTATTTTGTTAATTTAATTATTAATCATCATTTTAATTATTTAAAAATTATTTTGATGAATTATTTAACTTTTAAATTGTAATTTCAATTATTTATGATAATAAATGTAGTTTTTTCGTTCTGATAAAAATGTCATAATATCATTCAAATAATTTTTTTTATCCTTTTATAAATTTCTTGTTTCACCCCAGTTTATATCCAATTAAGGAATTTTTTATGCCATCTCAAAGGCTTCAAACAAAGGTTTTATACCCTCGAAAACCACCTGCTTCGATTTACTTTCAATATTGAAAGTAGCATTTTCAATATTGAAAGTCGGAGATTAAATATTGAAAGTCGGAGATTAAATATTGAAAATAGCACTTACAACATAGAGAATACTACTTTCTACATGGAGTTTTGCGCTTTCCATATTTAAAGCCCGATACTTAATATAGCGAGTAACGCTTTCAACATTGAGAGCAGCATTTTCAATGTTTAATCTCCGACTTTCAATATTTAAAATCGGAAGTTTTTCCCATTCTCGATTAATCTTTACTTTTGCCGGATGAATCCCCTGCGATATTTCCTATTCCTTACCTTGAATTTTTTGGCTTTTAATGGCAATGCCCAAAACTTCAAAGTCATCGAAGAAACCAAGGACTATATATTAAAGGAGTGCGATAGTGGGTATTATTATTCGCATGGCTTGCCGCCGAAGGATGATTTTGTTATTGATACTACCAAGATTCATAAAGTAAATGGTGTGCTGAAATTGCCGCTGGATAATGGGAAGGAGGTGGTGTTTAGGGATGAAGGAAATGAACCTAATTATATGATTCGAAAAAATTCGTATGGAGGCAAAAATAGAAAGTGGAATTACTTTTTAGTCAATAGTAATTTCTATGATGAGGGAGGATTTTCTCTACTAATCAATAGTAAAAATGGAGCTACAGATACAGTATTTGATAAACCAGTATTTTCTCCAAATGCAATTCATTACGGTTATGATTATTCCAGCTATATGGGAGGTGATATATATGTATGTTATAAAAATTTGAATCAGAATAAGGCATATAAAATTCTGATGGAAGATTTAGCTCCTATGAATATTAAATGGCTAAATGATTATTCATTTATATTCATTGGCAATCTTCCTGATTTTATGGTGACTAAATATAAACATAAGAAATATTACCTCGTCCAAATCAAGCAATAAATGAAAGTCCACCTACTCACAAATTATTCCTATCTTTGCACCATAAATAATAAACAATATGAGCACAGCAGACATACGCGAGAAATTAGTCGAATACATAAGAGTAGCAGATGACAAAAAAGTAAAAGCAATCTATGTGATTCTTGAAGATCATATTGAAGAAAAAAATGACATCTGGACTAAAGAATTTACCGATGAAATGAATCGTCGAAGTGAAGATTATGAATCGGGAAAAACTAAAGCTATCAGCCATGAAGAATTCCTTAAGAAAGCTGATGCTTTGATTAAAAAAAGATAGACATCTTATCAATTTTCCATACCAGCCGCAATCCAAAGGAAAAACACAAACGAAAATAAATGATTCGCTACCTGCCGCTGTTACTTCTTACCCTGCTCTGCGTGGCTTTTGGTATTTAAACCCCGCCTCTTCAATTCAACGCTGTTTGGAATAAAACAATCAGGAATAATTTATTGGAACTAATCGAAAAACTGCCAGAGAACACCAAACTTTATTGTGAATCCAGGCATGGTATAATTAGGAACAAGGGCGTAGTTGTGATTTGAATTCAGTGTGTATAACATATTCTCGCCGCGCACAAAAAGACGGCATGTCTTGATCCTGATATTCAGGAATAAATCTACCAAAGGATAGTTGCCGATCTTAGTATCGTTTTGCACATAGAACTGCCCTGTGACGGGCATATAAGCATCGCCATAGTATGCAGTGTTATAATGAAAATCGCTTCCTATTTCGGTCTGAAGAATATGTTTGAAAAGATACATTTCATAGAATAAAGAATTGGAAGTAACGAATTGGGGGACATGAACCACATTGTTGTCTAAAGACTTTTGATAAATGAATCTGTTGTTGAAATGGAGGTGACTCCAGTGGAAGTTTTTGGTGAGATCAATTTGAATGAGTTTTATCAAATCGCCCGATTGCTGTGGCATTGCCAATGAATCATAGTAGATGTAGTTACTGATATTCATAACTCTGATGTCAAGTTTGGTTTTGATCTTCCTTGCAAAGAGTTCTATGGTTTCTGCTTGAGAATGAGTCTTACTAAAGTTGTTATTCCAATAGAAATTATTGCCATCATACCTGCTTTGCAGAATGGAAGGTGCTATGGAATTATTGCTGATTTCAAAAGACAAATGAGAGCTTGGCAAATCAAAAATCGCGATACGTAATGCGGAAGTATAAACTCCTCTGCTGGCACCATAAAAACAATAATTACCAGATGCAGTAAAGTTTCGCTCACTGTTCAATTTGATAGTGCCGCCGATATATGCATTCTGAATGGAAGTGTCAATATGGGTCTGATTATATTTGACGAATTCGTGGGCAATGTCGAATTGATAAAGGAGTTTCCGAATGCTGTCCTCACCATTATTCTTATTCTCCAGAGTGCCCCAGGAAACTTTGTTTTCGATTTTATAATAATGCGAAGAGTCAAGCGTAGCGGCACTGTCATAGTAGTAATTATTATAAAAACCCGGGGACTCGAGACTGTCAGAATAGATGTAGGTATTGGTTTCATAAATGAAGGAATGGGAGATGCGTGAAGTAGGTACGAATTCCTTGATAGTCGCGGTATCATTGACCTTGACATTCTTCTTATATCCGAAATCATAAAATTGCTTGACATTAAAAATATGATTTTTGTAAGTCGTATTCGCATTTTGAAGATAAACATCAGAAGGATTCAAGATAATGCTGCTCAAAGAATCAATTGTAGGAACGCCAGGATTCATTCCGCCATTCTCCTGGTTCTTCTCGGTGTTGATGATATAGGAGGCGATGATGTTATATCGTTTGTTTTTGGATTTATACCAAGTAAAAAAATCAAAATCTGTTACACTTGAAATTTGATGATACAACGTCCCATCCGACCCGATTCGATTGTAGTTTAATCCTACGTTCCATTGATCATTGATGTTCTGGGTATGCAACACACGGATGTATCCTTCGCTCTTAGAGCCTTGTTCATAATCAATTTCTGTAAAGGGGGTGTTGGTATGATAATATTTTATGCTGTCCGGTCTGAAGAAAAATAAATCGAATTGATGGTAGCCAAGATCAATACCTAATGTATTCCTGATATTGAAAAGATTAGGCTCGGAAGCAGTGCCTAAATTGTCAAGATACTTGTATGATTGTTGGAAAGCAGGGTTAAAAATCTCTATTCCATCCAAAACAGTATCAACTTTTTGATATTGGCTGTCAAGATGGGCATGACTAAGGGCATCTTCATAAATATATTTTACCTTGGAAATAATCTTGGGCTTTTTCTTCTTGACAGAATCGGTAGTTGCTGAATAAGAATGTAACTGAACAAGGCTTAGAATAAGGCAAAGCAGTACTTTAAGAAATAATCTTTTACCCAAAATTCCTGTCATTGGAACACGCTGAAATGTCTTATTCATGGGGGCAAAAATAGTTTAAATTTAGTTGGAATAGAAAAATATTTTAAAAAAAATTTGGTTCATATTATTTGAAATTATTAATTTTGTTGCCTCAAAATTTTTAAATATTCTTAACATGGCTAAAAAAGTAACTAAAAAACCAGCTCCCAAGGGGAAACCTGCTGCATCCTCTTCTAAAAACAAAAGTGCAGCAACTGCTAAAAAGGCACAACCAAAGGGCAAACCAGCAATAGCTGCGAAAAAACCTTTACCAAAATCTACTCCTTCAAAGAAATCTCCAGCTAAAAAGGTTGTGAAGAAAGTTGCTCCACCAGCAAAGAAACCAGTTGCTAAAAAGGTGATCGCAAAGGCTAAACCAAAAGCACCAGCTAAAGTAGCTCCTAAGGCTGCGGCAAAAAAGGTTATTAAAAAACCTGTAGCGGTGGCAAAAAAAGTTGTTAAGAAGGTTGCTCCTCCCGTTAAGAAAGTGGTAAAGAAAGTTGCTGCCCCAGCAAAGAAAGTGGTGAAGAAACCTTCTGTTCCGGTAAAGAAAGTAACTCCTCCAACCAAGAAAAAAGAAATAATAAAAGCTAAACCCATAGTTAAGAAAGTACAACCTAAAGCAAAGATTGTTCCAAAAAAGGTGGCTAAGCCAGCACCACCTGCTCCTAAAAAGGAGATTAAGAAAGAAACTTATGAAAAATCTATGATCATCACAAGACCTGAGCCAAAGGTTATTCCGGCAAAACCTATGGATGATTCTTTGGATCAAACTGATACTTTAGGAAGTTCAATTATTAAACCTACTATAGGTTCTGATTTGGATTTTGATGCCATCAATGAGGATGATTTTAAGGGATATGATGATCCATTTAATCTTGATGATGACGATGATGACTTTTAGGTATTGAGTATTCAGTATATACTAAGAAGTCCTATGTATAAAAAATATATAGGACTTCTTAGTTTGCAGCTAATTTTTAAAGATAAACCGCTCCTCCGATACAATCTCTTGATGCTCCAGTAACGGATTTCAAGCAATTGATTTCGCCACGCATCCTTAGTGTGCCAAGCAATGCAAAGATTATTGCTTCTTTGAACTTAACTACGTTTTCATCTGGAATAATTATTTCAACGGAACACTTTTCCCTGATTAACTCCATTAGAAATTTGTTAAATGTTCCTCCGCCTGTTACAAACATTTTTTTTAGTGATTGGCTTTCATTCTGTTCTTTTAAAATTACTTTGCCAATCTGAAATGCGATGTGCTCACAAACCGTGCGCATCTTGTCTTCTAAGTTTATTTTACTCGTAAACAATTCCAGAAGATGTTCTTCTTTTACTAATTCTTTGCCAAGGGATTTAGGAAAGGGTTTGTCATAATATTTCAGGGCATTAAGTTTGTGAAGCAATGTAGCGTCAATTGTTCCTTTTCTGGCTAATTCACCATCTGTATCATGTGCCATTCCGACTTGTTGGGCGAGATGATTCAACATCATATTTACAGGAACAATATCTCCTGCAATCCGTTCGCTGGGCTTTTTATTATTTTCGAAAGAGATGTTTGCAATGCCGCCAAGATTAAGACAATAATCATATTCGCCAAACAAATATCTGTCACCGATAGGCACCAGCGGTGCACCTTGTCCACCTAATGCTATATCCATCGTTCTGAAATTACAAACTACAGGGACATTGCAAAAAGCCGAAATAGCAGCACCATTGCCAATCTGTACTGTAAGTTTTTTGGAGGGCTGATGAAATATAGTATGCCCATGGGAGGATATAAAATCAACTTTCAATCTATTCTCTTCAATAAAATATTTTATTATTTTACCGAGAAAGCGTCCATAATCTGAATGCACAATTGCAAAACCATTGGCACGCTTTTGATCGGCTGTGGAGAGCAATTCTTTCATTTGATCGGTGTAAAGAACGGTCTTACATTCCATTAATTCATAAGTCCAATGGTTATTCTCTTCTGAAAGTTTTACATAGGCGATGTCAACTCCATCCATTGATGTACCCGACATTGTTCCGATGACATAGTATGTTTTCATTTCCGCAAAATTACGAAATATTATTTTGTATTTATTAAAGGTTCTGTAGGATGTATATTATTGAGTTCCTTTTATTGAATTTTATTTTAGTGGTCAATTGTTGTCAAAAAAAGAACCCCCAACGACTTTCATCAAAGGGGGTTCCCAAAAATTTATTTAAAATGTTATTGTATCAAGACCATTTGTTTAGAATCTATCAGCTTGTCATCAATGAATAACTGGTAGAGATAGGTACCATTAGCCAATGTTCCGCCTGAAATAATCACTTGTCCGAAGCCTGTTTGTTCAATCCTGAAGGTATTAAGTTTCGCACCGGTCATGGTTTGAATTGTAATATATGCACCCTTCGCCATGGTCGGAATGTAATACTTAATTGTGGTATTCTGATTAAACGGATTTGGCTGATTTTGCTCCAGATAAGGAGTGGCAGGAGCAGGATTAACGCTGCCTGTGCCTGTGCTTCCTGAATTGTAATTTGAGCAACATTCTGACAATGATTTCTCGAATGCGTCAAGGCGAGCTTTCATAGCATCCAATTGAGAATTTTGAGCTTGCAATGAATTCACCTGGTTCTGGAGACTGCTTAACTGATTATCCAAAGCAGCTATAGAAGCATCCTTAGCTTGTATTTGCTTTTGCTGCTCTTTAACAGAGTTTACAAGGATATAGAATAATGCATTGGCGTTATAATTTAAATAACTTGTAACTGCACCTGTAACAGGGTCTTTATAGTTAGAAGAATCTATCATATAAGGAGCGATCTTTTGCATATCCTGTGCAATGATACCAACAGCACTTTTATTTGTAGGCAACCCTGCAATTCCATTATATGAGAACCAAACAGGATTTATCTTTTCCAAAACACTTAAACCATCTTTGAAATCGGAAATATCTTTCTTAAGGCGTTTGTCGGACGAAACCGTCCATGTAGGAGTTAAAGGTTTTACAGCATCATCTTGAACTAAATGCAAGGTGTGGGATGGTGTAGGATTATTAATCCCAACAAATATGGCTTGGTTAGACGGTGCGGTGCCGATATTCATGCAATTAGATTGGGTAACTGTTGAATTATAGCCGAAAGCAATAGCATTAGTGAGCGAATCATTGACAGTAGCGTTTTTACCGATAACAATATTGTTGTGACCAACTGTATTCAAGTATCCGGCACTATCCCCAATGAATGTATTGCCATAACCAAAAATATTATTATACCCTGACAATGATCCTACGAATACATTGTTGCTGGCAAATTTGAAGTTATTAAACCCTGACTGATAACCGATGAAAACATTCTTACTGCTAGTACCGGTATTTTTTGGACCAGCTTCTTCACCGATAAAGGTATTGGCGACACCTCCACTATTCAGTTTTCCTGAATTTGCACCCACAAAAGTATTAAAGTTTGCAGGACTTGACTGTGTACCTCCACTTAGGTAGCCTGAATAACTTCCGATATAGGTGTTAAATGAATCTATCACACATGAAACACCGGCATTATCTCCGTATATTGCATTAAATGCTCCTCGTTGAATATTTTCACCTGCATTAGCACCTGTCAAAGTATTGTTAGAGCTTGTATATAGAGCTGAAGGATAGGTTCCGACAAAAACATCATTTGTACCATTAACACTTAAGACTTTGAAATTATTAATTCTATAAGAGCCAAAATTGTCAATATTAATATCTCCCTGAACATCTAATGCTTGTTGAGGGTTTGTGTTCCCCCCTATACCGATAAATGTTCCATCATTATAAAGATTACTCGTAGAAACCCATTGAAGACCATTATAGAAAAGAGTCTGTCCAGTAATAGCGTTACCAACAAAAGTTCCGGTAGCCCCAGTAGCTCCGGTAGCCCCATTAGCCCCATTAATTCCTGCTGTACCTGTGGCACCTGTTGTACCTGTGGCACCTGTTGTACCTGTTGGTCCAGTAGCTCCGTTAGTACCATCATTACCGGCGGGACCAATAGGACCAGTATTTCCGTTAGCACCAGCAGCACCAGTAGCACCTGTGATTCCGATAGGACCTTGAGCACCAGTAGGACCAGTAGGACCTTCAGGACCAGTAGGACCTATAGCACCGACATCCCCTGCAAGTTGAACATTCCATCCAGTTAGATTTGATCCTGAACCTACACTTCTATCTACATACATTGTTAAAGTAGTATTATTAAAATTACTAACAGTTCCTTCAAAATATTGAGTTAAAGAATAGAATACTCTAACACGTGTACCAACATTATAATAATAGTTTCCTGGAAGCAAAGTTATTATCAACTGTCCAATTGACATTGGAAGATTATAAGAAGCCGTTGTTGTTGCATTATATCCAGGACCTGTAAATCCGGTAGCACCTGCAGGACCAGCAACACCAGTAGGACCGGTAGGACCAATAGGACCACCAGAAGGACCCGTAGCTCCAGTAGGACCCGTAGGACCGATAGGACCACCTGAAGGACCGGTAGCTCCTGTAGCTCCTGTAGGACCGGTAGCTCCGTTAGAGCCATTAATTCCATTCAAGCCATTTGTTCCGGTAGGACCTGTAGGACCAATAGGACCTCCAGAAGGACCTGTGGCACCCGTAGCACCGCTTGGACCAGCAATTCCAATTCCGGTAGCACCGGTAGCACCTGCAGGACCAGGAGCACCAACTGCACCAGTGGCTCCTGCTGCACCTGATGGACCAGTAGCTCCTGTTGAGCCAATATTACCAGCAACAGAAATAAACCATGAACTTCTTGAACCCGTTCCACCAATTCTTAAATCAACTGATACACCTAAAGTGGTGCCATTCCATGTTGAATCAACTCCTTCCAAGTATGTATTGATATTAGTTGAATCAGTAATTCTAACTCTAACACCAGGTTGATATGCATATTGTGAAGGATTTAATAAAGTAAATGTCCTGTAACCTGTAGCCAATGTTTGAGAGGTGTGAGATTTTCCACCATAACCAAGACCAGTAGGACCAATAGGACCTCCGCTAGGACCAGTTGCACCTGTAGGTCCGGCAAGACCAACACCAGTTGCTCCGGTAGCTCCAGTAGGACCTGCTGCGCCATCATTTCCCGTTGCTCCCGTTGCTCCAGTAGCACCATTTGCACCTGCATTTCCTTGAATACCTGTTGCGCCAGTGGCACCCGTTGCACCATTTGATCCGTTTAATCCATTAGCTCCCGTTGCGCCTGTAGAACCATTTGATCCGTTTAATCCATTAACACCGGTTGCTCCCGTAGCACCGGTTGAGCCATTTGATCCGTTTAAGCCATTGGCACCGGTTGCTCCTGTAGCACCAGTAGCACCATTTGATCCATTAGAACCCGTTGCTCCTGTTGCGCCAGTAGCTCCATTTGAGCCGTTTAAGCCATTGACACCAGTTGCACCTGTTGCGCCAGTTGCACCATTCGATCCGTTTGATCCATTAGCTCCTGTCGCGCCGGTAGCTCCATTCGATCCATTTAAACCATTAGTACCAGTTGCTCCCGTGGCACCTGTAGCTCCAGCAGAACCAGCGGATCCAGTGGCACCAACATTCCCAGCAACCTGAATTGCCCAAGAATTATTAGAACCAGTGCCTACAACTAAATCAACATTTATGTTCATCGTGTCATTTGATCCATAGGAGATCAAAGTACCTTCCATATATTGCGCAGTATTACTAATATTTATAGCTCTTACTCTTTGACCTGCTGTATAAGCCAATACCTGTGGTGATTGTGTTGCAAAGAAAGTATTACCTGTTGCAAATGATACAGTAGATGAGGATTGAGCATTATAGCCTTTTCCAACTATACCTGTAGGACCATTTGCGCCAGTGGCTCCGGTTGCGCCTGTAGCTCCGTTGGTACCATTTGTTCCATTAAGACCTGTTGCTCCCGTTGCTCCATTAGAGCCGTTCGTTCCATTAAGACCTGTAGCTCCCGTTGCGCCGGTTGCACCATTAGAACCGTTTGTTCCATTAGTACCTGTGGCTCCCGTTGCGCCTGTGGCTCCATTAGAACCGTTTGTTCCATTAGTACCTGTGGCTCCCGTTGCTCCGGTGGCACCATTAGAACCATTTGTACCAGCAGGACCCGCAACTCCGGTTGCACCAGTAGCACCAGTAGCACCAGTTGCGCCCGCTAATCCTGCTCCAGTAGCTCCGGTAGCTCCAGTAGAACCATTTGTTCCGTTAGCACCTGTAGCTCCGGTTGCACCTATATTACCGGTAACTTGGATAACCCATGTATTTATTGTTCCTGAGCCAACAGATAAATCAACAGTTATTCCATAAGCTTGAGCTTTGATGGAATCTAATCTGCCCTCCATATAAATTGAAGTATTTACCGAATCAATTACTCTAACTCTTTCTCCTAATGAATACGCATAATTTGAAGTTAGTAAAGTAGTATTAAAAAGCTTATAGGCTGGAGGTTGAACACTCATAGATGTCGCAGACTTCGCATTATATCCTTTTCCGGTTCCTCCTGTAGCACCTCCAGGACCCGGTGCACCCACAGATCCTGTTGCTCCTGTAGCACCAGCAGTTCCTGTAGCACCTGTAGGACCTATTGGTCCACCGCTTGGACCAGTGGCACCTGTTGCTCCGGTAGGACCGGCAAGACCAACACCTGTTGCCCCCGTTGCTCCGGTAGCACCTGTTGCACCATTCGATCCATTTGTACCGGCAGTACCATTTGCACCTGTTGCGCCGGTAGCACCTGTGGCTCCATTCGATCCGTTTGTTCCTGCGTTTCCAGTAGCTCCGGTGGCACCTGCTGGTCCATTAGCACCTGCTATCCCTTGAATTCCTGTTGCACCAGTAGCACCTGTTGCTCCAATAGGACCTGGGATTCCGGTATTTCCTGTCGCACCTGTTGGTCCAATGGGACCTCCACTTGGACCAGTTGCTCCGGTAGGTCCTGCAAGACCAACACCAGTTGCTCCTGTAGCACCCGTGGCTCCAGTTGCTCCATTCGAGCCGTTTGTTCCATTAGTACCGTTTGTTCCTGCAGCTCCCGTTGCACCAGTAGCTCCGGTGGCTCCATCATTACCGGTAGCACCATTAGTTCCCGCAACCCCTGTTGCTCCTGTTGCTCCTGTGGCACCATTAGCACCTGTAGCTCCTGTGGCACCGGAAGAACCAACATTACCAGCAAGAGTAATGGTCCAATTATTTCCAGTAGAGCCTGTAACACCCCCAACCATTAAATCCTTAGAAATATAAATTGTTGAAGTAGCAATTTGATAAATTGTTCCTTCCATATATTGCCCAAATTGTTTAATAATTCGAACCCTATCACCTACAGCATAAGCTAAATTCGAGGTGAGAGTTATGGCACCAGTCAGCGTGTAGTGAGTGGAATCCAATTTAAAAGTATCAACTGTCGTGGAGGTGCATAAATATCCTCTTCCAGTTGCGCCTGTAGGACCAGTGGGTCCTGTCTGTGCCTGCATATTCAGTGATATGAACAGCGCAAAACATGCTACTAAAATTTTGTCGAATTTTATCATTTTATTTTTTTTATAGTTATTATTTATTCTTTTAATTTTTGCTTATGACCATTACCTTAATTTTTGACACTGCAAATATAGAGGTTTTTTGGTTATCTGCCAAATATTTCATTTAAAATTTTTGATATTTTCTTGAAAACCTTACACGAGGGATTTATTGGTATGGAGCAAAAAGCTATATATTTTTGACTTGATTTTGGAATAATGTCTCCTTCTATTTAGATTGAAAATAGTGGTTATCCGTTGCGTGAGAGGATGAGGATTCTGAATATTTAACTACTTCAAAAAGGAGCTATTTATTACTGAATCTTTCTTCCAGGTTATTCCATGAAAAATTATTCCCCATAAAAAAAGGCTGCCATTTCTGACAGCCTTTTTCATTTTAAGATTAGACAACGGTGAAGCGCGCATTTACCTGATGGTCTCTGTCACCCAGTTGGTGGTGAAAAGGCTTTTGCCGCCTACTGTATTGATGTAGGTGGCGCGGACAAAAAGAGTTTTACCGACATCGCCCGGAAGGAAAGTGATCAGATATAATGCTTTTTTTACAACCTTGTTAAAGGTCGGAACGATGGTCAAC
>JABDAW010000049.1 GCA_013288905.1 Bacteroidota bacterium
CCTCCACTAAAGGGGCTATTGAATATCCGGATTTCCTGGAAATCCAACTTAAATCCTTTAAGGACTTTTTTCAATTAGAGACTACTTCTGATAATCGGGAGAAGGAGGGATTGTTTAAAGTTTTTAATGAGAATTTTCCTATCTCGGATAGTAGGAATAATTTTATTTTGGAGTTTTTGGACTATTTTATAGATCCTCCAAGATATTCGACTGATGAATGTATTGAACGGGGTTTGACGTATAGCGTTCCTTTGAAGGCTAAGCTGAAATTGTTTTGTACGGATCCTGAACATGAGGATTTTGAGACCATTATTCAGGATGTTTATTTGGGAACGATTCCTTATATGACCCAGAAGGGCACGTTTATTATTAATGGTGCTGAACGGGTTGTGGTTTCTCAATTGCATAGGTCGCCCGGGGTTTTCTTTGGGCAGAGCCGCCATGCAAATGGGACGAAATTGTACTCTGCTAGGGTGATTCCTTTTAAGGGTTCGTGGATGGAATTTGCTACTGACATCAATAATGTCATGTATGCTTATATTGATAGGAAAAAGAAGTTTCCGGTAACGACTTTGTTGCGGGCTATTGGCTTTGAAACTGATAAAGATATATTGAGTATTTTTGGACTTGCTGATGAATTAAAAGTTAGTAAGGCTGCTTTGAAGAAGGCTGTTAACAGGAAACTGGCAGCGAGGGTTTTGAAGACTTGGATTGAAGATTTTGTTGATGAAGATACCGGAGAAGTTGTTTCAATTGAGAGGAATGAAATTATTCTTGAGCGTGAAACGATTTTGGAGGATGATCATATTGATTTAATTATTGATTCTGGTGTTAAGACTGTTATTCTTCATAGGGAGGATGCTAATGCAGGGGATTATGCTATTATTTATAATACGCTGCAAAAGGATACTTCGAATTCTGCAAAGGAAGCAGTTGAGCATATTTATCGTCAATTACGTAATGCTGAACCGCCTGATGAGGAGACTGCGCGTGGAATTATTGATAAATTATTCTTTAGTGATAAGCGTTATGATTTGGGTGAGGTGGGGAGATATCGTATCAATAAAAAGTTGAATATTCAGACTCCGATGGATGTGAAAGTTTTGACAAAGGAGGATATTATTTTGATTATTAAATTCTTGATTGAATTGATCAACTCTAAGGCTATTGTTGATGATATTGATCACTTGAGTAATAGGAGGGTTCGTACTGTTGGGGAGCAATTGTATGCTCAATTTGGTGTTGGGCTTTCTAGAATGGCAAGGACTATTCGTGAGCGTATGAATGTTCGGGATAATGAAGTTTTTACTCCTGCTGATTTGATTAATGCGAAGACTCTTTCTTCGGTTATTAATTCATTCTTTGGGACGAATCAGTTATCTCAATTCATGGATCAGACGAATCCTTTGGCGGAATTGACTCATAAGAGAAGGTTGTCTGCTCTTGGACCAGGTGGACTTTCAAGGGAGCGTGCCGGTTTTGAAGTTCGAGATGTTCACTATACGCACTATGGTCGTTTGTGTACTATTGAGACCCCTGAAGGTCCTAATATAGGTTTGATTTCTTCGCTTTGCGTTTATGCTAAGATTAATAATCTTGGTTTTATTGAGACTCCTTATAGAACAGTTACCGATGGTGTTGTAGATGTTAAGAAGGATGTTATTTATTTGACTGCTGAGGAGGAAGATAAGATGATGATTGCGCAGGCAAATGCTAAGATTGATGAGAAAGGGAACTTCCTGACTACTCGTATCAAGGCGCGTTTTGAAGGCGATTTCCCTGTTACAGAACCAAAGGCTGTTACCTTGATGGACGTTGCGCCGAATCAAATTGCTTCTATTGCGGCTTCTTTGATTCCATTCTTGGAGCATGATGATGCTAACCGTGCTTTGATGGGATCGAACATGATGCGGCAGGCTGTTCCTTTGTTGAAGCCTACTGCCCCAATTGTTGGGACTGGGCTTGAAGGAGCTGTTGCGAGAGATAGTAGAGTATTGATTAATGCAGAAGGTGATGGTGTTGTTGAGTTTGTTGATGCTAATGAAATCACCATCAAATATTCTCGAAACGATGCCGAACGTTTGATTAGTTTTGATGATGATACTAAGACTTATAGATTAACCAAGTTCCAGAAGAGTAATCAAAGTACTTGCATTAATCTGAAACCTATCGTTGTGAAAGGTGAGAAGGTGAAGCGTGGTCAGGTTCTTTGTGAAGGTTATGCTACTCAGGCAGGGGAATTAGCATTGGGACAGAATCTGAAAGTTGCTTTCATGCCTTGGAAAGGTTTTAACTTTGAGGATGCTATCGTTATTTCTGAACGCGTTGTTCGTGATGATATTTTTACTTCCATTCACATTGATGAATATAGCTTGGAGGTTCGTGATACCAAACGTGGTATTGAAGAATTAACGGCTGATATTCCAAATGTTAGTGAAGAAGCTACTAAAGATTTGGATGAGAACGGTCTTATCAGAATCGGTGCTGAAGTTAGTGAAGGTGATATTCTGATTGGAAAAATTACCCCTAAGGGTGAGACTGATCCTTCACCGGAAGAAAAATTATTACGTGCTATTTTTGGCGATAAAGCCGGTGATGTTAAGGATGCTTCATTGAAGGTTCCGCCGTCTGTCAAGGGAATGGTTATTGACAAAAAATTATTCTCAAGAGCAATCAAGGATAAGAACCAAAAGATTGATGAAAAACCAATGTTGGCTAAGTTGGATACTGAATATAACCACCAGGTTGCGGAATTAAAATCTAAACTTATTGATAAATTATTGGTGTTGATTAGCGGCAGGGTTTCACAGGGTGTGAATAACGTTTTCAAGGAAGTCATTGTTCCGCGTGGCGTGAAATTCACTCATAAGATTCTTTCTGAAATGGAATTTGCCAATATTAACCCTGCTCGCTGGACTACCGATAAGGAAAAAAACGATCAAATAAAAATCTTATTCCACAACTATAATATTCGTTTGAATGATATCAGTGGAATTTATAAAAGAAAGAAATTTTCAATTACCGTTGGTGATGAGCTACCTTCCGGAATCGTTCAGATGGCGAAGGTTTACATTGCAAAGAAAAGAAAATTGAAAGTGGGTGATAAAATGGCTGGTCGTCACGGAAACAAGGGTATTGTTGCGAAAATCGTTCGTGATGAAGACATGCCTTTCCTTGAAGATGGTACTCCGGTTGACATCGTGCTTAACCCGCTTGGCGTACCTTCCCGTATGAATCTTGGGCAGATTTATGAAACCGTTCTCGCGTGGGCAGGGCAGAAGATGGGCGTGAAATTCGCTACCCCGATTTTTGATGGAGCGTCTGTTGCGCAGATTGACGAAGAAATCAAGAAAGCCGGTCTTCCGGAATTTGGCAGCACTTATCTTTATGACGGCGGCACAGGTCTGAAATTCGACCAGCCGGCGACAGTCGGTATTATTTATATGTTGAAACTGGGTCACATGGTTGATGACAAGATGCACGCCCGTTCTATCGGTCCATATTCTTTGATTACACAGCAGCCATTGGGCGGTAAGGCGCAGTTCGGAGGTCAGCGTT
Organism: Bacteroidota bacterium; assembly: GCA_013288905.1. Taxonomy (GTDB): domain Bacteria; phylum Bacteroidota; class Bacteroidia; order AKYH767-A; family JABDAW01; genus JABDAW01. Next base: position 3,559 of record JABDAW010000049.1, read on the forward strand.
TTGGTGAAATGGAGGTTTGGGCTATTGAAGCATTCGGCGCAGCGAATATTCTCCAGGAATTATTAACCGTGAAATCTGACGACGTTATCGGTCGTGCTAAGGCTTATGAAAGTATTGTCAAGGGCGAAAACATGCCAAATCCGGGTGTTCCTGAATCATTCAATGTTCTTTTGCATGAATTGAGAGGGTTGGGATTGAAGATTACTTTGGAGTAAGTTTTTCTTAAAAAAATGAACTACGGAGCAATAAATATTGATATTGAAACGATGGGCGGAACCCCTGTTTTTACGGGAACACGGGTTCCTGTCCAATCATTGTTTGATTATATTGAACAAAATAATTCCAAATGACCACCCCGATATACATATCAAATTCCAAAATGATGCCGTCAAGCAGCCATTTTTTAGGTATAAAAAATGAGTGGGTTGACCTAAAAAGTCATTTTTTAGGTATAATAAGTCATTTATTATATATAAAAAATCATTCGTCAGGTATAATAAATGGCTGGTCAGGTATAAAAAATCGGACGATCTGTATAATGAGCCATTTATTATGTATAATAAATCAGTTTTTAGGTATAAAAAGTCAGTTCATATACCTAAAAAGTCATTGGGTGGACACTAAAATATTCCATAATACACTAATAATCAATACTAATATAAAAATTAAACCTTAAACCTATGAAAAAATTAAACCTTGAAAAGAAAATTTCAGCAAAAGAATTTGCTGAAGATTTATTAAAAATTGGATATAATATTAATCCAAAAACAGGAATTATCGAACGAATAGAACGTACTCAAAAGATGATTATCGGGATGGTAATTGTGAGCGTTGTTGATTTTGTAAAAGGTCCTGAAGATGAGTATGCTGACCAATTAGATAATTTTGCTGTGGAATTGGCAAAGCCTGAAATGCAAGCCCAATATGGGTATGATGATGCCTTCAAAGAGGAGGCGGCTGCCGATGCTGCGTATAATCGTTATGGTTATACCAAAAGAACGACGGTAGCTCCTTATGTGCATGCCTGGACGGCGAAGAAAAATGAAATTCGCAAAGGAACCGGCATTACTGTTACTGCTTTTAAATCCGGTGTTGATGTCGTAATTGATGCTCCGCCAACTGAAGTGCTGCCGGGTAATGAGCTTCGTTTTCGTACGAAAGCGCAATGGTTGAAGGATCAGACAACATTAACTACAGAGGCTTCTGAAATTGCTTTGGGAATTTCTACTGCTCACAAAAGCACTGACACCACTGGAATTAAACCTGATTTGAGTTATGAATTGGTTTCTGGTGGTCACCCTCAATTAAAATATACCAGACATAGTTTTCAGGGAATTCAATTGAAAGTTGACCGTGGCGATGGACATGGTTTTGTTTGGTTGGCAGAGCCTGGAAATGTAACTTATACGGACAATGCTACGCTGCCTCCGGTGGGAAATGCTTTTGTTTGGAAATACATTGCAATTTATAAATTGGATGATGAATTAATAGGAGATTGGTGCGACCCGATTTCTGTTACGGTAAAGGGAGTTTAATAAAATAGAAAATTTTTTTGTTAAGAAAATAAAATAAAAATAAAATGGCATATAATAAACCTCACTCAGACAACAGGAAGAAAAGAGAAGAGCCGAAAGCTCGCCCTCATTTTTCTCAGATTACGATCAGCCTTGCTTCTCCCGAATGGTTATTGGCGGGTTCGAGCGGCGAAGTTTTGAAGCCCGAAACCATTAATTACAGGACTTATAAACCCGAAAGAGACGGTCTTTTTTGCGAACGAATTTTCGGTCCGATAAAGGATTGGGAATGTCATTGTGGCAAATATAAAAGGATTCGTTATAAAGGAATTATTTGTGACCGTTGTGGCGTGGAAGTTACCGAGCGCAAGGTGCGTCGTGAGCGTACCGGGCACATTCAATTGATTGTTCCGGTGGCGCATATTTGGTATTTCCGTTCTTTGCCAAACAAGATTGGTTACCTACTTGGGTTGCCTTCCAAGAAAATGGATTTGATTATCTATTATGAACGATTTGTCGTTATTCAACCTGGAATTAAGGCAGCCGATGGTATCAGCTATCTTGACTTTTTGATGGAAGAGGAATATCTGGCGATTCTTGACAGCCTTCCAGCCGACAATCAGCATTTGGATGATAATGATCCTAATAAATTCATTGCTAAAATGGGTGCCGATGCTTTGTTGGATTTGTTGAATCGTCTTGATTTGGATGACCTTTCTTATCGCCTCCGTCATCAGGCAAATAATGAAACTTCCCAACAAAGAAAGACTGAAGCTTTGAAGCGTTTGAATGTTGTGGAAGCCTTCAGAAATGCCAATAAACATATCGAAAACAAGCCAGGTTGGATGATTGTAAAAGTGGTTCCAGTTATTCCTCCTGAATTGCGTCCTTTGGTTCCTTTGGAAGGTGGCAGGTTTGCAACTTCTGATTTGAATGATCTTTATCGCCGCGTCATTATTCGTAATAACCGTTTGAAAAGATTGATAGAAATCAAGGCACCTGATGTAATTCTTCGTAATGAAAAACGAATGTTGCAGGAAGCTGTTGATAGTTTGTATGATAACTCTCGAAAAACTAATGCTGTAAAGACGGACGCTAACAGGGCTTTGAAATCTCTATCAGATAGTTTGAAAGGAAAGCAAGGACGTTTCCGTCAGAATTTATTAGGAAAGCGTGTTGATTATTCTGCGCGTTCGGTAATTGTCGTAGGTCCTGATTTGAAATTGCATGAATGTGGTCTTCCAAAAGATATGGCAGCAGAGCTTTTCAAACCTTTTATCATTCGTAAAATGATTGAAAGAGGAATTGTGAAAACAGTGAAATCTGCAAAGAAAATTGTTGATCACAAAGACCCAATCGTTTGGGATATTTTGGAGAATGTTTTGAAAGGACATCCAGTTCTTTTAAATAGAGCTCCGACCCTTCACAGACTGGGTATTCAAGCCTTTCAACCTAAGTTGATCGAAGGTAAAGCTATTCAGCTACACCCATTGGTATGTACAGCTTTCAATGCTGACTTTGACGGTGATCAGATGGCAGTGCATTTACCTCTTGGTAATGCTGCAATTGCGGAAGCTCAATTGTTGATGCTTGCATCACATAATATCCTGAACCCTGCAAATGGTTCACCTATCATGATTCCTTCGCAGGATATGGTTCTCGGACTTTATTATTTAACAAAAGGGAAGAAATCTGAAGGCAAAAGCAAAGTAAAAGGTGAAGGTCTTTGCTTTTATTCGCCTGAAGAATTAATCATTGCTTACAATGAGGGGAAAGTCGATCTTCATGCATGGATAAAGGTGAAAGTTAACCAAAAGATAGATGGCAATATTGTTAATAAATTGAAAGAAACAACTGTCGGAAGGGTGCTTTTTAATCAGGTCGTTCCGGAAAGTATTGGCTTTATTGATGAATTGCTTACCAAGAAATCTTTAAGAGAAATCATCAATACTGTTTTGAAAGAAACAGGGATTGCAGGTGCCAGTAAATTTTTGGATGCTATCAAAGATTTAGGATTTGAACATGCTTTCAAAGGTAGCCTTTCCTTTAATCTTTCTGATGTGAAGATTCCTGAAGAAAAGGAAAAATTAGTAAACAAAGCTCATGATGAAGTTGAAGAAGTAATGAATAATTACAACAATGGTTTCATCACGAATAACGAGCGTTACAATCAAATCATTGATATCTGGACGAGAACAAATTCAAGGTTAACCGAAACTTTGATGAAGAACCTGGCTGCTGACAGACAAGGTTTCAATTCCATCTATATGATGCTTGACAGCGGCGCACGGGGAAGTAAAGAGCAAATCCGTCAGTTGAGTGGAATGAGAGGATTGATGGCTAAACCACAGAAATCAGGCTCTATTGGTGGTGAAATTATTGAGAATCCTATTCTTTCTAATTTTAAGGAAGGTCTTTCGATCCTTGAGTATTTTATCTCTACTCACGGTGCTCGTAAAGGTCTTGCCGATACAGCTTTGAAAACGGCTGATGCCGGTTATTTAACTCGTCGTTTGGTTGATGTGGCGCAGGATGTTATTATCAATGAAGATGATTGCGGAACACTTAGAGGGCTTTCTGCTACTGCGCTTAAAAATAATGAAGATATTGTTGAATCATTGTATGATAGAATTTTAGGAAGGACTTCATTGCATGATGTCGAAGATCCGATTACTGGAAAACTTATTATTAAATCGGGTTCTGAAATTACAGAAGATATTGCTGAATTGATTACCAATTCACCTATAGAAACGGTGGAGATTCGCTCGGTATTAACTTGTGAAAGTAAAAAAGGTGTTTGTGCTAAATGCTATGGAAGAAATCTTGCAACAGGCAGAATGGTGCAGAAAGGTGAAGCTGTAGGAGTTATTGCAGCGCAATCCATTGGTGAGCCAGGAACACAGTTGACGTTGCGTACTTTCCATGTCGGTGGTACTGCTTCTAAGGCTGCTACTGAAAGCACTATCGAAGCAAAATTTGATGGTATCATTCAATTTGAAGAAATCAAATCTATTCCTTATACTTCGAATAATAAGAAAATTGAAGTTGTTTTGGGTCGTTCAGGCGAGTTTAGAATTTCTGATCCTAATACCAAAAATATTCTTGCAACAGGAAATATTCCTTACGGTGCACATCTGTTTGCCACCAATAACACTCCTATCAAGAAGGGTGATATGATTTGTAGCTGGGATCCATATAATGCAGTTATTATATCTGAATTCTCCGGTAAGATTGAATTTGAACATATCGAAGAAGGTACCACTTTCCGTGAGGAATCTGATGAGCAAACAGGATACAAAGAGAAGGTAATTATTGATAGTCGTGATAAAACAAAGAATCCGGTTATCAAGATTATGGGAGACCACAAAGAGGTTTTGAAATCATATAATATTCCAGTGGGTGCTCATATTATAGCGAATAAAGGTGATAAGATTAAAGCAGGAGATGTATTCGTAAAGATTCCGAGAACTACTGGAAAATCCGGTGATATCACTGGTGGTCTTCCAAGGGTTACAGAATTATTCGAGGCTCGTAATCCTTCTAATCCTGCTGTCGTTTCTGAAATTGATGGAATCGTAAATTATGGTGGCATCAAGAGGGGTAATAGAGAAGTTATCATTACTTCAAAGGATGGTGATGTTAAGAAATACCTGATCTCATTATCTAAACATATTCTTGTTCAGGACAATGACTATGTGAAAGCCGGAACTCCACTCTCTGATGGGGCTATCACGCCTTCCGATATTCTTTCTATCAAAGGACCTGCCCAAGTTCAGAGTTATTTGGTAAATGAAGTTCAGGAAGTTTATCGGTTACAGGGTGTGAAGATTAATGACAAACACTTTGAAGTAATCGTAAGACAGATGATGCGTAAAGTTACTATTGAAGATCCGGGTGATACTAAGTTCTTAGAAAAAGATGCAGTTGACAAATTGGACTTCATGGAAGAAAACGATAACATCTTCGACAAGAAAATTGTTGTTGATCCAGGAGATTCTCCAAACCTTAAAGCCGGACAAATCATCACATTGCGTAAATTGAGGGATGAAAACTCTGTTTTGAAAAGAAGAGATATGAAAATAGTAGAAGCCCGTGATGCTATTCCTGCTACTTCCAGCCCACAATTGCAAGGAATTACCCAATCTTCTTTACATACAAAGAGTTGGATTTCTGCTGCCTCATTCCAGGAAACAACAAAGGTATTAAATGAAGCTGCTGTTAATGGAAAGGTTGATTATTTAACAGGACTAAAGGAAAATGTAATTGTCGGGCACTTGATTCCTGCTGGTACTGGCTTGAGAGAATATGAAAAATTAATAGTTGGTTCTCAAGAAGAATTTGATGCATTAATGAAATCAAAGGTAGTAAAGGAAAAAGTATAATAATCGTAATTCTAATTCATAAATAAAATGGAAAGTAATAATTCAAACGAGATAAACATTGAACTGACTGAAGAAATAGCTGATGGTATCTATTCAAACCTTGCTATTATCACTCATTCCAATTCAGAGTTTATAATTGATTACGTAAAAGTAATGCCAGGTGTGCCAAAGGCTAAGGTAAAGTCAAGAATAATTTTAACCCCTGCACATGCAAAGAGATTGATGCAGGCATTGACTGAAAACATTGGGAAGTATGAATCTGTTCATGGTGTTATCAAGGACACAGAAGGTGTTGGAATTCCAATGAATTTTGGAGGACCAACTGCACAGGCTTAATTAGATTCAAACGAAAATTCTTGAATTTAAAAAGGGGAACATAGATATGTTCCCCTTTTTTTATATTCCACAATTCAAAATATACTGCGCCAAAGATTTAATGATAATTTTCAATAATTGCAATCTCGTTTACTCGGAAAAGGGAAGAGATCAGCGTATTATTCCAGAAGAGTTTTTATAATAAATGTTCAATGATCTTTGGAATGTTAAAATTAATTCCTATTTTTGCGATGTTAAATAAAAAAACTCTAACCAATAAATTAATTACAATGAAAACAGTAAAAGTAACCCTCGCATTGCTGGTGATACTCTTTAGTTTCACCAATCTTTTCTCCCAAGTAACACTTGATACTATTTACAAAAAGAGTGGGAAAATTATGGTAGTAAAAGTCACAGAAGTCTTGCCGGATGTGGTAAAGTATGTCTATCACAATGGTGCCGACAGCATCATCATGGGCGTGGACAGAGAAGAACTTAAGAAGATTGCCTTTGCTAATGGTGCAGTCCAAAGCTTCATCGCCGAAATGATTAATCCTGAACATTATGCCGACCAGCACAAGAGTGATTTGAAAATGGATTTCCTTGCACCCACTTTATATCATGTTTCGATTGCTTATGAAAGAAGTATTAAGCCGGGTATGAGTTGGGAATCTGGCGTTTCAATAATAGGAATTGGTAATCGCCCTGAAGATTATCGTACTACTAATGGTGCCATCATGAGCGGTGGATTAAAATTTATGCTCTCACCTGATTATTACGCCAGCAGGCAGCATTATGCTCATATTCTCAAGGGAGGATACATCAGGATTCAAGGGTATCTGGGATACTATACCGAGAGCTATGCATCATATTTAAATAGTAATAATAATGGTTATTACTATACCCAGACTCCCTTTACTGAAAAGGATAATTACACCGTTGGTGCCTTGCACATTCAGTTTGGCAAGCAATATATTTTTGATAATATATTTCTATTTGACATCTATGCAGGATTAGGATATGACTTCGTATCTGTCAGTTCAAACAATCCTGATGCAAATAATTACACTTTTGATGCATCGAATAATGGTGGGTATTATTATAACTTTTTAGGATTAGGAGGGTCAGTTCCACTTTCATTAAGTGCAGGTATGAGGATAGGAATTCTCTTCTGATAGTATAGAATTCAATAGCTTGATTAATCAAAAAGGCGGCATCCAAAGTGTCGCCTTTTTTAGTATAAAAGTTTTGCGACCTATTCCAATACTTTTAATCCTAAACTTCTTCTTCCTTTTATTGTACCGCCCCAAAAAGGTCGGTATTATAAAAGGATGAAACAACAAATTCAAAAAATAATAAAAGCCCTCCGATACTATCAGAGAGCTTTTATTTTCAATACCTTCAGGATTAATCTACCGAAACAATTGTTGATTCGCTCCAAAGACTATTTCCATGAGTACCTTTTGCCATTAACTGAACTTCAACATCGGTATTATGTCCATGTCCGGCAAATAATACAGTGCTGTTTTGACTTGTTTCATCAGCATTAGAAGTCCATTCAGGAGTGCCAACAAGTCGAAAACGAGAAATAAGCGAATGCTTGGTTTTTCCATTTACGCTACGCACTTCAAAGCCTCCACCGCCCAAAACCATGTGTCTTAAATCAGTAGGAATCGGAGGAATTTCTTCAGCAACACCATGTTGCTTGTTTGCAGTAAAACCAGAACTTTCCAAATTGGCTATGTTATTAGCACAATTTAAATTTACATAGTTAGACAAATCGGAGGCAGCATTTAAGATTTGTTGCCAGATTTGATTTGCCAGGGCAGTTTTACCCTGCGAATGGGCAACTCCAAAATCAATAAAGAGATTTTGAATAATCAATACCAAAGCACCCGCACCCGGATATAAGGCATTACCAAGCAGCATCGGGAAGACTACCATTATCATTAAGAAAACAAACTCCCAACGACCCATTGTCAGGTAGCCACGGTTACAACTTACTGGATTTATCATTATAATTTATTTTAATATAACGAGGACAAAATTATCCTCGATTCCGCGAATAGCGTTCTTTTAGGTGTAATTAAGATGAAGGAATAAAAATAGATACCAAAAACGACCCTATTAATTCAAAATAAATGCGAAATCAGGAAAAGCCGTTTTTTGTGAACTCCAACCCATATTGTTTCAAGTCTGCGACATATCGTTTCAAGTTCGCGAGATATCTTTTGAAGCTCACGAGATATCTTTTGAAGTTCGCGAGATATCGTTTGAAGTTCGCGAGATATCTTTTGAAGTTCGCGAGATATCGTTTGGAGTCCGCGAGATATTGTTTGAAGCCTACGAGATATCGTTTGAAGTCCGCGAGATATTGTTTGAAGTTCAAACGATATAGTTTGGAGTTCAAAAAATACGTCTTTTTCAAAGATTTGGATTGATGGGGAAGGAGGGAATTCACAGGTTGGGGGTTTTGGTTGATGGATATTATTGCTACTTTTGCCGCTCAATTAATAATAATAGAATGGAAAAATCAATTACAATTATCATATCCCTCCTGTTTTTTTGTTTACAAACATTCTCCCAATCTCCCAATTGGCTCTGGGCAAAAAGTGCAGGCGGAAGTAATGATGATAATGGCAAAAGCATAGCTATAGATGGTAATGGCAACAGTTATGTTACAGGTTATTTTAGTAGTCCAGCCATCAGCTTCGGCTTAACTACCTTAACGTGTGCAGGAAATCATGATATGTTCATTGCAAAATATGATGGAAGTGGCAATGCTGTGTGGGCAAAAAGTGCAGGTGGAAGTAATATTGATGAAGGCACTGGCATTGCGGTTGACAATATTGGCAATAGTTATGTAATTGGATATTTTAATAGTTCAACCATTACTTTCGACACCATCACCTTAACCAATGACAGTATTGGATTTGCCGATATTTTCATTGTAAAATATGATGTTAGTGGCAATGTGATATGGGCAAAAAGCGCAGGGGGAAATGATGTTGATGAAGGCTTGGGCATTGCCGTTGATGGTAGCGGAAACATTTACGTTACAGGAGTTTTTGGAAGTTCAACAATAACGTTCGACACAATCACATTAACCAACGCCGGAACTTATGGAATGTTTATTGCAAAATATAACTCAAGCGGCAATGCTTTATGGGCAAGAAATTCAGGAGGAAGTCTTGAATCTTTTGGTAACAGCATAGCAGTTGACGGAAGCGGAACGAGCTATGTTACCGGATATTTTTTAGGTGCAAACATCACCTTCGATACAATCTTAATTAACAATGTTGGTGGTAATTTTACTGATATTTTCATTGTAAAATATGATGCGAGCGGGAATATGATATGGGCAAAAGGTGCAGGAGGAGATGATCAGGATTTATGCTACAGTATTGCTATTGACGGCAATGGGAACAGTTTTATTACCGGTTCTTTTGAAAGTTCAAACATCACCTTCGGAACCATTTCATTAACTAATGCCTATGCAGGAACTACCGATGTATTTATTGCAAAATACGATTCAAACGGTGATGCGGTTTGGGCAAAAAGAGCAGGCGGAAATGATTGGGAAGAAGGAACAAGCGTTGCCGTTGATGGAATTGGTAACAGCTATTTTACCGGAGTTTTTCAAAGTTCAACCATCACTTTTGGCACGTACATATTAAACAATGTCGGAGGCCCTGATATGTTTTTTGTAAAATACGATACAAGCGGCAATGTGGTATGGGCAAAAAGTGTTGATGGATCTGATCAAAGCAATAGCATTGCCGTTGATGGCAGTAATAACTGCTATGTTACAGGATCTTTTAGCAGTCCAACCATCAACTTCGATTCAACCACTTTAACCCGTGCAGGATCCAATGATATTTTTGTTGCCAGGCTTGGTAATACCTTCACCTCACTTTCAGAAGTTAATATTAGACAAGGTTTAATTATCTACCCCAACCCCACCTCCACCTTTCTAAACATCCATCAATCCAATCCATCCCCCAATCAACAATTAATAATCACAGACCTTCTTGGCGCAGAAGTCTATAAAGAAATGCTTATTGGCATTGATAATAGCATCTCTATTTCCACCTGGAGAGCAGGGATTTATTTCTATGAGGTAAGAAACAATACCGATATTGCACGCGGGAAGTTTGTCAAAGAATAGTTTAAGATTGTCAACAAACCTTAAACTTTTAATGCAAAGCCTCAATTGCATTGGTCAGTTCCTCAAACTGTTGCCAGCTCAATCGTTCCGCACGCAAGTCAAGATAAGGAATCTTTGGATCAGATGAATTAATGATGCTCTTCAAAGCATTCCGTAAAGTTTTTCTACGCTGATTAAAAGCAGTCTTTACTACCTTAGTGAATAAGGTTTCATTGCATGTTAAGATAGACGCTGTGCCGGATTTGTAATCCGGCACCCTTTTAATAAAACGAATGACCACAGACCTCACTTGCGGTGGCGGATTGAAGGCTTCCTTCTCAACAATCATCAAACTCTCGACATCATAATATGCTTGCATCAGGACACTCAAAATTCCATAAGTCTTCGACCCAGGAGGCGCAGCAATCCTTTCCCCGACTTCCTTCTGAAACATCCCGACTACGTAAGGAATCCTATCCTTATGTTCCAAAACTTTAAAGAGAATCTGTGAAGAAATATTATAAGGAAAATTCCCAATGATAGCAAATGAATCATTGGATACTTCATCAGGTTTAATGGATAAAACATCACCATAAATAATCTTATCCTTTAAGGATGGATAATTGCTGATAAGATACTCAACAGCGACATTGTCTATCTCAATAACTTTAAGATTTATGTGGCTGTTCGGAGTGAGATATTTGGTAAGAACTCCCATGCCAGGACCCACTTCCAGGACATCTTTGCAAGGATTCTTTGCAAAAAATGAATCAACTATTTCCTTTGCAATATTTTCATCATTAAGAAAATGCTGACCAAGATATTTCTTGGGTTTAATAGCGTCTTTCAAAGGATTTTAAAACTTATAATCCTTATACTTTGCAGTGAATTCTTCAGGCTTGATAATCCCATTAAGAATAAGGCTGTTGAATTCATACTGCGCAAACAAACCCTGGTCATCATAGATCACTTCAATGACCGGAAGGTAGCTGGTTTTATCAAGATACAATTCAATTTTCTTCGCAAAGCAATTAGGTATTTTAATTGTCTGACCAGGCTTTGCATCATCATACCCACTCAAGAATTTATTGTTAGTAAGGATCATGTAATCACTCACCATAAATTTCTTTCCGATGGTATATAAATTCTCACCCTTCTCAACTTTATAATCAATAAACGCAAAGTCCTTGATGTCAAGCGTAAGTTTATAATAGCTCTTTCCCTTCCAATCTGTTTCGCCATTGTACGTAAGTCCGGAATAGAAATCATCCTTCCGATTAAGGATATTATATGAAATCACAGCACCCATATATGCGAATCCGCTTTCATAAATAGTATGATGATGACTCTTGCGAATCAAAGAATTAAAAGGGCTTAAATTGAGGTTCACATACGGGAATTTATTAGGATGAATCAAGACATCATTATTGTTGCTTCCATAAATAAAAAGAGCCTCGGCGCCGGGGTCAGGATTGACACTGTATGAATAAATCATCAAAGGATTTGTCTGAATCTTGACAATCATTTCGGCAGTGTACATCTTGCCATCCATCCTTTCAATTTTATTGAGAATGTACCTGCCTGTTTTAAAATCATGGATAGCTTCCAGCATCTGTGAAATCAAGCTGGTAGCGGTTTGTGCTTGTATCGAGGAAGCGATGAAAAGAATAATAAAGGATAGGGTTAATAAAGTTTTTCGCATGTAATTTTGTTAAATAATTTCTAATAATGTTCTGAAGGAAACAAATTTATCTTTGTATCTTTCGGTATGTTTCCTTTGTAATTCAGGTGCATGAATATTTTTGTATTTCTCATAATCATCCATGCTCTTGCAAGTATATTGAATGGAATAAGTAACACCTTCCATATCCTCCTCACCGAGCACTTTTAAGATTCTGTTCTCAACAAACAAATTCGTCTGCAGTACCTCTGGAATATGGACTTCCCGCATCCATTGCAGCCATTCATCATGCACCGAATCGTCAATGTTTATAGTAACGTTGTAGATAATCATTATTTAGTTCAGAATATCTCCACGCAATGTCCTGAATCGCTTCCTCGCTTCTGTAGTGAAAACACTTGCAGGATATTTAATGATTAATTGCTGATAAAGTTCCATTGCTTTCTTGGTATCTTTTATTCGATTTTCATACATATCAGCCATATCAAATAAAGCATCATCAGCTAAGATTCCATCAGAATATTTATCAACAATTTGTTGCAGAAATCCAATGGCTTCGGTTGGTTTGTTCCTTCGCTTCATAATCTTTGCCTTTTGATAATAGACATAAGGAATCAAAGTACTCGAAGGGAATTTCTTAACTAAAGAATCCATCGTTGCCCATGCTTCATCGGTTTTATTTTGGTATAATAAAAGATCGGCTTGAGAATATAATGTCAATGCCTCATTTACGGAATCCTCGATGTTATCAGAGATTAGAAGAGATAGATCCATTGCATCATTTGAAATCAAATCAGAGGTAGCGGCTTTGAGAATATCAAGCATGGACTGGGCATAAGCAAAATCTCCTTTATAGAAATACCACTTAGCATTTTTAAACTTCGCTTCCTGACCCAAAGGACTATGTTTGAAATCTAAATCAACCTGTGAATACAACAAAGTAGCTTCCCAAATATCTCCTTTAAACAAAAGAATATCTCCCAATTCCAACTTGCATTCACCAATGAATTGAGGACTCAATCCTTGCATTGTAATAACATCTTTCAAGAGGCTTTCAGCACTATCGGTTTTGTTCAAATAAAAAGCTTCAAAGTGTGCAAGACCTTTTAATAATGGTGCAGTAGCGGTGGTTTTGCCAAGCTCATTTACTGCGGCGAAATAATCCTTTTCAAGATCAGCCAAATCCTTGGAAGTATAACTATCATTCTTAGTTATTTTATCGCTCAAGGTGTTCAAGAAATTAACGCGGGCATAAATATATTGAGAAGAAGAAGGTCCCTTTTGAATCACATATTTATAGGCTTTAATTGCTATATCATAATCCTGATTTGAAGCACTCAAATCTCCTATTTGCATCGCTCGTTCACCTCCTTCATTGAACCGTTTATCTAATGCTATCGCTTGTGTCAATGCTCCATCAAAATCCTTTTCCTGAATAAAATACCAAGTCAGCAATTCAATAAAAGCAACCTTGTCATCCTCTTTCTGAATTCTTCGCAACAAGGTAGTTCTGACCATGTTTTTCTTCTCTCCTTTTTCATCATTATTAGCGAGTTTATTCTGCAACAAATTTTGAACACTTGTTCGATAGACCTGGCTTTCACCGACTGCATCAAAGTATTCATCAAGCATCTTTTGAAACTCTTGTTTCTGATAATAAACCTCTGCCAATTCAAAATGAAAAGCATACTGTCCCTTCAAGATTTTCCTTCCTTGTAAATAAGTTTCCGTGGCATAATCCAATTCTCTCTTTTGTTGAAAAGCATTTGCAGT
>JABDAW010000050.1 GCA_013288905.1 Bacteroidota bacterium
TATGACTCGGTTTATAACAAAGAGAATGATAGAAAATTAACCCAAATGCAACTTCAATATGCCTTCGAAAAACAAACTGATTCGATAAAGGCGGAACAAGTAAAGAAGGATGCATTAGCCAAGAAAGAAATAGAGAATCAATTGCGCACTCGTAATCTTATTTTCATTGGAATGGGCATGGTTGTAGTCTTTTTGATCATTACTTTAATCCAAAGAAATAAAATTGCGAAGGAGAAAAGACAGAAGGCATTAGAGCAGGAAAGGAATAGAATCAGTAAGGACCTGCATGATGATTTAGGATCTGGATTGGTGGGTATAATGATGATGAGCGAACAGATTCAGGATGCCTCTAATACCGCTATGGTGGGCAATAATATTGAGAAGATAAAAATCTCTTCCAGGCAGATGGTGAGCCAGATGGGAGAGATTGTCTGGGCGATGAATTCCAAGAATGATTCATTGGAAAACCTGCTGGTTTATAACAAGACTTACTGCCATAACTATGCAGATGATATGGGCATGAATCTTAAAGTGGAATTGCCGGAATCAATCCCTTCCTTTGAGATGGCGGGCATGATGAGAAGGAATATTTTCCTGGTGGTGAAGGAGTCTTTGAATAATATTTATAAACATGCCAAGGCTTCTGAAGTCATTCTGAAAGTCAATATTACCAATGACTTGATGACTATCCTTCTTTCTGACAATGGCGAGGGTTTTGAGATGAATGATGTGAGAAGGTTTGGTAATGGCTTGAAGAACATGGAGAGCCGAATGAAGGATATTAAAGGGACTTATAATATAGAATCGGCAAAAGGAAAAGGAACCAAGACAATCCTGACTTTTTCCTTGGTTTAAAGAAGTTCTTAATTCATCTATAACCTCTTCATCAAATGCACTACGACTAAATACGTATTGCCCCTTATGAAATTATGTTCTAATTTTGCACCTTGTAATATTAAATACTATTTAATCAAATTATTATGACAATGGAAGCAGGTATTAATGTAGTAATTGTTGAGGATACGGATGTTATCAGGGAGTCTTTATCCATCCTTATTCAGGGTACTTCCGGCTTTAATCTCACAGGCATATTCAGTAGTGCCGAAGAGGCTTTGATTCAGATACCTTTACACTGTCCGGACGTGGTTTTGATGGACATTGGATTGCCCGGTATCAGCGGAATTGAATGTATTAAACAGTTGTTTGGGAAATGTCCTGAAGTTCAATTTCTCATCAATACCATTTTTGAAGATGATGACAATGTTTTCGAAGCCTTGAAAGCCGGTGCCACTGGTTATATTCTCAAGAATACAAAACCTGCACAATTAATGGAAGCCATCACAGACTTACATAATGGCGGAGCACCCATGAGCCCGCAGATAGCAAGGAAAGTCATCAATGCCATGCACGTAAATAAAGTCAGTAATGAGATGTCTTTATTAAGTAGTCGTGAGATAGAGGTCCTTCAATTGTTGAGCAAAGGATTCAGATATAAAGAGATTGCCGATCAGCTTAATATCAGTCACGGTACTGTGCGAACTCATATTCGAAATATCTATGAGAAACTACAGGTACAGAGCCGGACGGATGCTTTAAATAAAGTTTATCCGAGATAGGTAGAAGTAGCGAATAGGGGAGAAGGATATGCGGTTGCGAGGTGAGGATATGGTGATGCGAGTAGAGGATATGCGCTTGCGAGTATCGGTTTTGCGCTTGCGAGCAACGGATATGCGCTTGCGAGTATCGGATTTACGCTTGCGAGTAAAGGATATGCGCTTGCGAGTGACGGATATGCGCTCGGTTGCACAAATTTTTCTTTGTTTTTTTGGATTTTAATGTGGTGTATTTGTGATTGTTATAAGAGTTTCTTGATGTTGTTTTAAAGGGGAAGGGGAACGCAGATAAAAATGATTGCTTATGACAAGATATGATTTTTTAGGGATGTATGGGAACGCAGATGACGCAGATAGTTATGATTAAATAAGATTTTCAGGGGAAGGGGAACGCAGATAAAAATGATTGCTTATGACAAGATATGATTTTTTTGGTGGGAATGGGAACGCAGATGACGCAGATAGTTATGATTAAATAAGATTTTTCTTAGCCACTGATTTTACAGATTTATGCAGATGTCCACGATCCTGGCGGGTTTCCCCCCTCCCGCCAGGTTTTGACTATCGGATATGGTTATAAATTTGGATTGCTGTAAAAACGAATGGTATTTCCAATTATCAAAACCTGGCGGGAGGGGGGAAACCCGCCGGGATAGACGACTCTCGACTTTATACCTTTGAGGTCTTAGGTTCAAGGATATGCGACATTCGACTTTATACCCTTGAGGTCTTAGGTACATGAAATGTGTTTGATGTAAAAACGATATGTATTTCCAATTATCAAAACCTGGCGGGAGGGGGGAAACCCGCCAGGATATTCGACATTTGACTTTATACCCTTGAGGTCTTAAGTACATAATCCGCCTGTTATGGATATAACGTTTGTTGTTATATTTATTACGTTTTGCGTTACAAATGTTACGTTTTAACAAAAATATGTTACGAAAATTTGTCTATGTGAAACATATTTTGTAATTTTGCGCCCTGAAACTTTAAAAGATATGTATACAGAAATCATAAAAATAATTGAAGGCGGTTTAAAGAATGAGCCAAATAAGGTAATTTTATATGCTCAAAAATTAGCCGAAAAGCTTGCTGCTGAAGGGAATCCGCAGTTAGCAAAAGGTATTAGAAATTTACTAAATAATAAGGCTGTAAATTCTCTTACAATGGAACAATTGCTTACAACTGCTCCAGTTGATCAGGAAACAAGAATGAGTATTGTTGATGTATTTAATCCTGCTGATCCAAATTTTAAGATTGTTTTGCCTGAAGCAATTGAAAAGAAGGTTAGTGATTTTATTAAAGTTGTTCAGCATAGAGATAAGTTTAAATCCATGGGCTTATCTTCGCAAGGCACCTTATTATTATATGGTGCTCCTGGTGTCGGTAAAACAACAATTGCAAAATATATCTCTCTTCAAACTGGGTTGCCATTGGTAACTGCTAGATTAGACGCAGTAATATCTTCACTATTGGGAAATACTTCCAAAAACATTAGGAAGATTTTTGAATATGCTGATAGCAAGCCTTGCATTTTATTTTTAGATGAATTTGATGCTATTGCGAAAGCAAGAGATGATCAACATGAAATGGGTGAATTGAAAAGGGTAATTAATAGCTTGCTTCAAAATATTGATATGTTTACAGAGAACAATGTTATGATAGCCGCAACCAATCACCCTGAATTATTGGATAAAGCAATTTGGAGAAGATTTAATACTGTAATTGAAGTTGGTCAACCAAATGCTGAAGGTATTGGTAAATTGATAGAAATGTACTTGGGAAACTTCGCTAATGATTTGGATTCTGATAAAAAGAAATATGAAAAGATAGTAAGTGTGTTTTTGGAGAAATCTCCTTCTGATATACGAAACATTATTAATAATGCAATTACTCAAGCTGTAATAACTGAAAAAGAAAAAGTCAGTCCCGAAGATTTATTAATGGAAAATTTTCAATTTGATACTAGAGGAAAATTTACAAATGAAGAGCTAATAAAATATTTAAAAGATAATGGAATTCCTCGCTTACAAATTGCGGACATTCTAAATCTATCTATTCGAAAAATAAGAAATAACTTAAAAGACTAAACAATGGCAAAAAATTTACCGATTAAAATTTTTAAGAAAAGGGACAATGATAAATTATTAAATAATATACCAGGTGGTGGACCTGAAGGTAATAGATTTAAGTTGCAAGGAGAAGAACTTAAAGCAAGATCTAAATACTTTAGTAATTATTTTGGAGGACTAAAAGATAGGATAAGAATCAAAAAAGAAATAAGTAACTATCTACCAACAATCGTAAAAGTAAAAATAAATGATGATGCACTAGCAAAATCATTCCGAAATGAAATTGGGAAAATTTTCAACCCCTCTAAAACTAGGATAAACCTTATTGGTCTTATAGGAGATAATCAGCTACTTATTAAGATAGAGGATAAAAAAGACCTAGAATTTATAGAATCAAAGTTCAAAGATATGGATAAAAATGCTCTTGCTATCTCATCAATTGAAGAAGCTATAGATTTTGAGCCTATGATTGATATGGAAGAAAATTTTGATGGTGATTTAAAGGTCAGATTAATTAACTACGGTGATTACAAATTGAACGAAATAGGAGAGAGAAGTTTTGAAACACTATGTAAAAGACTTGGGGTTAAATTTCAGAAATTGAATTATACAAAGGATTTAATCCTTTATCGTGTGTCAAGCATTAAACCTCAGGGATTGACTAATTTCAATGAGAGCGAAAGTATTTTTTCTATCACTAAAATTCCAATTATCAAACTTGCAAAAAATGATTTAATTGAAGATGGTATTATTGAAATCAAAAAGCCTATTGAGGGTATTGACTATTTTAAAATTGGTGTTTTTGATGAAGGGATAAGTGATATTCCTCACTTGAAAGAATGGAAAGGTAGCAGCTATTTTGCTTTTGGTGAAGATGAGTTTGACAAATCACATGGGACATTTGTTGCAGGCATTATAAATTATGGTGATGAATTGGAAGGTAAAGACTGGACAGGAACAAAGCCTTTCAAAATTACTGAAGCCGTAATCTTTCCAAATGCTAAATTTGGATATATAGATGAACCGATGATGGTTGAATTTATGAGAGCTGCAATTATTACTCATCCCCTTGTAAAGGTTTGGAATTTTTCAATTGGTAATGACACACCTGTGATTGATTCACAATATTCCGATTTTGCAAAATTCCTTGATGAATTACAAGATGAATATAATGTGCTTATCGTAAAAGCTGCTGGAAATTGCAGCAACTTTGTAAAAGCTGCACCGCGAGGAAGAATCACTCAAGCTTCTGAAAGTATCAGAACATTGGTTGTCGGTTCTATTGCTCATGAAAAAGGTGAAAATGATTTATCTGCGATCAATCATCCTTCTCCATTTTCCATGGTTGGTCCAGGAATTTCAGATGTCATTAAACCTGATTTGGTTCACTATGGTGGCAATGCTGGTGTAAAGGATGGTAAGGTTCAAATAAATGGAGTTAAGTCATTTTCTGCTGATGGAAGAATTAGTAAAGCTGTTGGGACTAGTTACTCTACGCCACGTGTTACGGCATTGGCTGCTGAATTAGCTGGCTCTTTAAAAGAGGAATTTAATCCTCTTTTAATAAAGGGTTTACTTGTACATTCTTCAAGCCACCCTGAAGAATTTGATGATACTTTTGAAAATAGAATAAACCAAATTGGTTTTGGGTTGCCAACAAAAATTGGAGATATACTTTTTAATGATCCAAATGAAGTAACACTTATATTAATTGATGCAGTTGATAAAGGTTCTCACATTAAAATAATGGATTTTCCATTTCCACCTTCTTTAGTTGAGAACAATCATTTCTATGGTCAAATAAAAATTACCCTAGTAACTGCACCAGAAGTTGATTCAGGACAAGGGGCTGAATATATTCAAAGCGATATTGATGTAGCATTAGGTACATATGCAAAAAAGATTGAAGTAGTTGATAGTAAAGTTAATCGCAATCCTATAAATACCGAAGATTTTGAAAACTTATTAGTGCCTTCTCTTTATAGTACAAGAAAACAAAAAGCTGCTTCATCTACTTTTAAAGCTGAAAGATTCTTGAAAGGTTATAATAATGGGCATGTCAAACAATTCGTGCCGGTAAAAAAATGGTGTATTGATTTGGAGGAATTACAAGAAGGACATGTTAAATATTCCTTGCCTATGGAACGACTTTGGGCATTAAAAATAGAAGCGGCTTTCAGGAATAATTTTGAAGCGCGAATAAAGGATGGAAAAAACACAAGTCAGGAATTTGTTCTAATTATTACAATAAAGGACACAAAAGGAAAAGGTAGAGTATATGATGAAGTTTCGAATTTGTTAGCACATTTCAACTTCATCAATGAAAATATTAAGGTTGACGAAAGAGTAAATATTAAATAATTAATTAATATGATTGCCAATAGTACATAATAAAAAAACCCAATCAAACTGGTGACGCAGGTGATTGGGTTTAACAAGGGTATAAAGTTTATGCAACTTTAAGTAGAGGCTTATCACCTCCGAATCCCTTTTAATTTTAGGAGCTGCAAAATAAGTGATTTTTCTGAAATCATCCAAATGTTACTAAAAATATAATTGTCTGGATAGATGTAACCTCTCGCTATCTTAAAAAATTGAGGACAATGTTTTAATTCCAAATAATAGAAAAATGGAAATTTTAATTTTTAGTCTTGATGATGACATCATAGACATTGAGTGGTGCACCATACAAGGGCACACTCCTCCGAAAGGAAAAAAGTATCGTATCATTATTGACCGCGAGAAATATGTGGTCCATAGTGAATGTTTAACTGGTAAAGAAATTTTAATGCTTACCGGTAAAACTCCCCCTGATCGTTTTCAGCTTCGTCAGAAGTTTAAAGATGGTAAGGTCGTTACAATTGCTAATGATCAAAAGGTTTGTTTTACTGATCATGGTATTGAGAAGTTTAAAACACTTCCTCTTGACCAAACAGAAGGTGAAGTCCCAAGAAGGGACTTCACCCTTTTGGATGAGGATGAGGCGTATCTTGAAAGTCTTGATTTATCATGGGAAGCAGCAAATCTTAGTGGTGCTTTGTGGGTTTTTATTCATGACTACCCCTTGCCAGATTATTACAATGTTTCAAAAGCTATTCTTGGCATAAGAATGACACCAGGTTATCCAACAACTCAATTAGATATGGTTTATTTTTTCCCAGCTTTGAGTAGAAAAGATGGTCAACAAATTGGGGCGTTAAGTCTTATTCAAATTGATGGAAAGAATTTTCAGCAATGGTCAAGACATCGAACTGGGGTTAATCCTTGGCGACCTGACATTGATAATCTAAGTACGCATATTCCACTTGCAGATGCTTGGTTGCAATTAGAGTTTGAAAAAAAGCCATTAATTAATGCAGTACCAGCTTAGACTGTCAGGTAAGCATTTTCAAAAGCTTCAACAACACCTCTTTCCTGGCGACGGGAAAGAGGCTGTTGCTGTTGCTCTTTGCGGTAGATATGAACGAAACGGATTATCCGTTTTGCTTACCTATAAAATAGAACTAATACCGTATAATGAGTGTGAACGATACGATGATTATATTAAATGGAGTACTGAAAGAATTATCCCTTTGATTGAAAAAGCTGAAAGAGAAAATTTGGCTATTTTGAAAATTCATAGTCATCCTGGAGGTTATTCAAAATTTTCAAAAACAGATGACTCAGCAGATTTAGAATTATTCAAATCAATATTTGGATGGTGCGATTATAATGGTGTTCATGGTTCAGCAGTAATGTTGCCAGATGGGAAAATATTTGGCAGAGTATTTACTCACGAATTAAAACCTTTTCCCTTTAATAAAATTTCTGTTGCAGGGGATTTAATCCAAATTTGGGATATAAATTCAAAAAAGAATAATGATGAATTTTCTTTACGAACAATTCAAACATTTGGAGAAGGTACTTATATGAAGTTAAAGGAAATGAAAATAGGCATCGTCGGATGTTCAGGGACTGGAAGTCCAACAATTGAGCAATTGGTAAGACTAGGTATAGGTAATCTTGTAATTGTTGATCCTGATACAGTAGAAAAGAAAAATCTTAATCGAATCCTAAATACAAAAATAAGTGATGCAAAGAGAAGTTTAAAAAAAGTAAAAGTAATATCAGATGCTATTAAAAAAATTGGGTTGGGAACAAAAGTGATTGCTTTTGCAGAAAACCTATTTGATAGTAAAGAAGCATTACAGGAACTAATAACATGTGATGCTATATTTGGATGTGTAGATAGCGTTGATGGAAGGGATTTGTTGTCTAAACTTACGAACTATTACTTAATTCCATACTTTGATTTGGGAGTACGGTTAGATGCAGATGGGGAAGGTGGAATTAAATCCATATGCGCAAATATTCATTATATCCAACCAGGTTGTTCTACCTTATTAAGTAGAGGATTATATACCGAAAAAAGGTTATTCGATGATGCACTCTTAAGACAAGACCCAATTGAATTTAATAAAAGAGAAAAAATGGGATACGTTCATAATGCAAATGTTGATAGACCAGCAGTCATTAGTATTAATATGCAAATAAGCAGTATGGCAGTTGTAGAATTATTAAATAGACTTCATCCATTCAAAGATGATGGACCAAGAAATTATGCAAAAGTAGTGATGGATTATTGCGGAGGTTGTATTGAAAATGTTTCTGAAGATAATTACATTCAAGATCAAAATTCGGATTTGTGGGCTGGTAGAGGAGATTGCAAACCATTCTTAAGAATGCCAGAATTATCAAAATGAAATTTATTCATAAAATAGTTGATAATATTCAAAGACATTATCAATTTTATACTTCAAAAAAAATCAAGTATGAATTTGTTAAAGATTTACCCAATTATATTAAAGATGAAAGGATTTATATTATAAAAGATGGCATCAATCCCGATAGTTTAGCTTTCAAATGTCCTTGTGGTTGTGATTCAATAATATTTCTAAACCTACTAAAAGATGCAAAACCATGTTGGAAATTTCGCATTACAAAAAAAGGAAATATTACAATTTCCCCATCTGTTTGGAGAAAAATAGGATGTAAAAGTCATTTTTTTATTCGTGAAGGTAGAATAGATTGGGTTAAGGAAAGGTATTATTAGAATCTTTAGCAGAAAGGACTTGACAATTAAAAGGTAAATTTGCACCCTAAATAAAATGGAATGAGATTCTTCGTTCCTCTGAATGACAAAATGGCGAAACCAATAAAGGAGCCTGTGGCTAAGAAGAAGCGGCAGATGAGTATTGAAGAATACTTTATCAGGAAACTTGAACTGCCGAAGGGCAAGCAGGGCAAGATGTATATTCCGCTAAATTTTATTACCTACATTGAGGTTCATGATGGGGAGCTGCATATTCATTTTGAAAAAAGTGTTACGCTTTCTTATGATCGGAATATGTGTGATTTGCAGGACCTGTTTCCAGAGCCACATTTTATGCAATGCCATGAGTCATATATCGTGAATCTTCATTTTGTAATGGAGCGTATTCCGGGCGATGGCGGCAAATTGCTGGTTTTCGATCAGGCTACAAAAGGCTATGTAGAGATACCTATTTCACGATTTTATAAGGATACTATTATTAATGCTCTTAATAAACAAAGTATAGTTCTTCCGGCAAAAAAAGTTGTTGTGAAGGATGTAAAGAAAGGGAAGAAGGGGATAAAGGTGTTGTAAAAATGCTATACTCTGTGAATTAAGGTAAATGTTTTGTCATCGAAAAAGGTATTCGTAATTTTGCGAAGTTGAAATAGAGAAGGGCAGTGAAAAGTGAAAAACTAAAAGTGAAAAGTGAAGGGAAGAAATTCGAAACAAGAAATAAAAAATAAATTCAAAATAGGAAATTCCAAATAAATTCAAAGTAATAAATATAAAGATAAAATGGCAGAAGGATTAAATGATGTAAGTGCAGCGTACTATAAGCAGTGGACCGCAATAGATACTTTGCTGAATGCTACTACGAGT
Source organism: Bacteroidota bacterium (assembly GCA_013288905.1). Classification (GTDB taxonomy): domain Bacteria; phylum Bacteroidota; class Bacteroidia; order AKYH767-A; family JABDAW01; genus JABDAW01. The sequence goes on from JABDAW010000050.1 coordinate 9,642, forward strand.
GAGGCGGCTATTGATTCTATAGATGCTCTTGTGGATGGTTTGGCGGCATGGGAACCTGTGTATAGTGGTGCTACGGGATTTAACGAAAAGGCTAACCAAAGTCCTGATGGTATTACTAATGATAAGAATGGAGCGAAATTGAATGCAGCTACATCGGGCAGTGTGCAGGCAAGTCAGGGAATTTCTTATTGTATTATTAAAGGGAATTTGCCTTTGATTAAAGCAAAGTTGAAGGGTTATAGTTTGGGTAAATTGAAGAAACTTAATGATGACCAACTGGCTCCTGCGATTAAAATTATCAATGATACGCTTAATCCTTATATATTGAGCGACCCTATTGTTTCTGCCAAGTATTTTACTGCGCCTTCGTTGCTTGCGATGATGGGATTGAGAACGGTTTATAGTGGTAAGTTGGGTGGTTTTGCTGCTGCAATGGGCATTATCAATGGTGGCAAGAAAGATATAGTTGTTATTCAGAAGCCTTTGATGGATGAGCAGATAGAGTTTTGGAAAGGATTTTTTCCTGCTTTGAGGGCTGGGGGTTTTAATGATTTTGTAAATGCTTTTGAAGCTATCATCAAGAAATATGAAGCTATAGGAAAGAGGAATCAAGGTTGGGAGGGTGCTATGTATGATGCTTCGACGGGTGAATTGATCGGTCTTGGCGGACTGGCTGCCCTCACGAATTATCCTGTGGTTAAAGTTGCCAAGATTTCTAAGACTAACAGCATGAGTGCATTTAGCAGGATGCGACTGAAGATTGGTATCTGGAAAATAAAATATTCTTGTCCGGGATATATTACTCAATATGGAACTATCACTGTTACTACTCGGAATATTACTTTTAGTGATGTGATGATGGTGCCTGTGCCGACGGCTGTGGCGAAGGTTTAAAAAGCCTCACCCCGACCCTCTCCCAAGGAGAGGGAGATGGACGGTAATGATAATGAAATTAGTCCTCGGCTTCGGTCGGGGATTTTTTGTTTTATGGGCAACCACAAGGGTTGCCCCTACCATTCGTTTTTTTTGTTTAATAATCCTTATATGATACCACTCCGCTTTTGCGGTGGTACGATAAAAGGAGGATGGAAATTGTTAATAATCTGAACATTAAACCCTAAGCAGTTATCTTTTTTACGTATAAATGCGTGTTGTCAAGGCTGATAAGCTGAAGTAATTTTGCATCCTCAAAAAGAGACAATTTCAAATGATGCAAAAGACAATAGATAAATCTAAAATTCTACCTGCAATCACACATGCGCAGGACTTAATAAATAGGAGTATGCAAAAAATCCTAACCCATAAACAGAGTATGCCCCGTGCAGCCGAAAAGGGAATAGAGTAGGCGAAATAATAAATTAATAAAATATTAAAAATGAAAAAGTACATTTATCTTTTAGTTCTGATCGCATTACAAATTCAATTTGTGAATGCACAATGGCTTGTTAGATCAAGCGGATTCCCAGCAGCCAACACAGGTATTATCCAATTGTCGGCTCCTGATCAATTAAACTGTTATGGTATCGGTTATGATGCCGTAAACTTCGGCGGCGACCTTCTTGACGAATTAACCATCACTCATGATGGCGGAATGACGTGGAAGGCTCAAAGTCCTGCTTGTCTTAATAACCAGTTCATCGCTGGTGTGTCAGCTTCCTCGGGCGAAGTTGTTCATATTATGGGATGGGATTACATTAATGGAGGCGGTAATGTTTTTCGCAGCCATGATGGTGGAAACACATGGTCTCGAGAGGCTGCAAATGCCTTTACTGACCCTGCAAGTTTCCCTGATGACATCGCTTTCCTGAATGCCAATGATGGCGTGATGTTTGGTGATCCTGAAAGCGGTTACTTTGAAGTTTATACCACGCATGATGGTGGCAACACTTGGAATCGTGTATCATCTGCGAATCTTCCAACTCCTCTTGCCGGTGAAACAGGTAATACCTTCTTCATGGAACACCTTGACAACACACTTTGGACAGTTACTATTGACGGTCGTCTTCTGCAATCTGACAACAAAGGAGAGACTTGGTATGTCAGGAATCCAGGTTTGACATTAGTGGGTAATGATGGAGTTATAAGATTTCGCAATCATAGCGTAGGATTGTATAAAAATAATGGAATACTTTACAGAACCACAGATGGAGGTACCACTTTCACTCCTGTGAATTATCATGGAACATTTTATTCTTTTGATATGAATAAAGTTCCAGGTTTACCGGGTGTTTGGGTAAGCACAGGCGGAGATTCGGCACTTGCACCGAATGCATTACATGGCTATGGTTCATCGGTAAGTTTTGATGATGGAAACCATTGGTTCACCATAGACAATGGAGTAAATCATACCTGTGTTGTCATGACGAGTGCGATTCATGGATACTCCGGCGGCATAACTTCAGGCAGCAATAATGATGGTGTCTTTGTTTATAATCTAAGGAGTTTATTTGATTTCAGAACTGCTGATGAGACATCATTGACTCTTAATGAAAACAAAGTTATTGTTTATCCTAATCCAAGTAATTCATCCTTCAACCTTGCAGTTAATGCAGCTCAAGGCGAGGTCTGTTCTGTCCAGATTTATTCAATAGATGGAAGAAAGGTAATTGATCAAATCATTAATCCAAATGAAGTAACCAATCTTGGTAATGGATTACCTGCCGGTATCTATCAGGCAATGATTTATGTAGGAAGCGACAGGCAGGTTATTCGTTTGGTAAAGGAATAATTTGTCTCAATGGCAAAAAGAAATAATGAATATTGAACAAGGAATGTTGAATGTCGAAATTGGAAGCCCCTCCATCTTCATTGTTCAACATTCCTTGTTCGATATTTAATTATTGGAAGGAAAATTTAATCAAATAATACAATTCATAGGCAATCGGCATAAATCTATCGTCAAAAGAGTAATTTCGCCGCCACGCAAATAATCGCTTTTAAGATTATATAAATAGATTTTACTCTAAGTATGATAAAAATAGTAACCATAGTAGGCGCCCGCCCGCAATTCATTAAGGCAGCAGCCATTAGCCGTGCCATCCGTGATGGTTTCAGTGATTCTATCAAAGAAATAATAGTGCATACAGGGCAGCATTATGATGAAAATATGTCTAAGGTTTTCTTTGAAGAACTGGACATACCACATGAAGATCATAACCTCCACGTAGGTTCCGATTCTCATGCTAATCAGACCGCAAGAATCATGGAAGGCATTGAGAAAATCCTTTTACTGGAAAAGCCGGATTGTATTTTGTTATATGGCGACACCAACTCCACTCTTGCCGGAGCTGTGGTGGCTTCGAAGCTTCATGTTCCTATAATTCATGTGGAAGCTGGCGTGCGTTCCTACAATAAACACTACCCTGAAGAAGTGAATAGGATTGTCTGTGATCATCTTTCTACACTCCTCTTTACTCCTACGGTTTCAGGTGTCAATAACCTTATAAAAGAAGGCTTTAATCCTGATAATAAACAGCCTTATACGATGAATAATCCTAAGGTATTCTTTTGTGGCGATATTATGTATGATAACAGCATTCATTTTGCAGAAGTGGCAAAGGAAAAATCAATGATATTATCGAAGCTTGGCATTGAAGGGAAGGATTATGTTCTGGTAACTGTTCATCGTCCTCATAATACGGATGATATTTTGGCATTGAATTCTTTGTTCCGAACGTTTGATGAACTCTCTGTTAAGGATAAAATTCAATTCATGATTCCTATCCATCCACGCACTCAAAAGGCTATGGAAACAGGCTTGGATAGCGGCTTGTATCATTCAGTAAAGAATAATCCTTATATACAAATCATTCCCCCTGCTTCATTCTTGGACATCATTCAATTGGAGGCTAATGCGAGTATGATAATGACTGATTCGGGAGGCATTCAAAAGGAGGCTTATTTCTTTCATAAACCTTGTATAATATTCCAGGAAGATACTGCATGGATTGAGCTTGTGGAATCAGGCAATGCAAGAGTTGTCGGCTCAGATGAAATCAAAATAAAAGAAGCTTATAATTACTTCAATGCAAACAGAGACTCATTAAAATATCCACCCATGTATGGCGATGGCAAAGCAGCGCAATTTATTTGCCTGCAAATCGTTGAAGCCTTTAATGGGAATAGGGTATAGGGGTATAAGGGTATAAGGTATAGGGGTATAAAGGTATATGGAATATAATAAAACAAATATTAATAAGGTCGGAATAAGAGAAGCCTTATTCCCTTATACCCCTATACCCCTATACCTTATACCCCTATACCTTATACCCTTATACCCTTATACCCTTATACCCAAATATGTGTGGAATTGCAGGCTTTATAGACTCCTCTTTAAGCAATAAGGAACAAGCAGATTCTCTTTTGGAGAAAATGCTTGAAACCATTGCTCATCGGGGTCCTGATGCTCGTGGCAAGTGGATTGATTTGCCTGTTGCATTAGGACAGAATCGTCTTGCTATTATTGATTTATCCGAAGATGGCAATCAGCCAATGTTCTACGATGATTATGTCATAACTTTTAATGGAGAAATTTATAATTATATAGAAGTTAGAGAGGAATTAATTAAGAAAGGGTATCATTTTAAAACCTCATCAGACACTGAAGTAATTCTTGTTGCTTATAAGGAATATGGAGAAGCATGCGTGAATTATTTTGTTGGCATGTGGGCATTTGCTATCTATACTAAGTCTTCTGGGAAGCTCTTTGTATCCCGCGACAGGTTTGGGATTAAGCCCTTTTATTATATTCATTCAGGAAATAAATTTTATTTCGGTTCGGAATATAAACCCTTGAAAGTATCTCCTGTTTTTACTAATGAGATAAATTTGAATTCGGTTTGTCGAGGCCTGCAATTGGGATGGATTACTTATCAGGACGAGACTTATTTTACCCAGATAAAACAATTACCGGCAGCTTGCAATCTTGTTTTTGAAAAAGGAAACATTACAATTCATAAATATTGGGATATTGATTTCAACAGGAAGTTTGATGGCACTTTTGAAGATAAGAAAACCGCTTTCAAAAACTTGTTTAAGAATAGTATAAACCTTCACATGAGGAGTGACGTAGAGATTGCGGTTTGCCTAAGCGGAGGAATTGACAGCTCTGCCTTGTCTTCCTTTATGTCTATTCTTTATCCTGAAAAAAAGTTCAAATCTTTTTCCATTTATTATGATGGGAAGAATGAAGTTGATGAGCGTCCATTCATAAATTCGGTGCATGAAAAGTATCCAAATATTCTATTGAATCTTTATCAACCAAGGCAGGATGAGATTATAGATTTGGTTTCAAAAATCTTTTATATTTCTGATATTCCAGCTACTGGTTCTTCTTTTATTTCGCATTATTATTTGATAGAACAGATACATAAGCAAGGAATAAAAGTTGTATTGGATGGGCAAGGAGCGGATGAATATCTCGCCGGATATATGCATTCCATGTATAGATATTTTGCGGATGAACTAAGAGGATTTCAGATGGGGAGTTTCATTTCTGATTTTAGAATCCACGCGCAAAATCAAAACAAAAGCATTGCAGAAACCTTTGATGTACTGGGCAAGTCGGTTCTATCATCTATTCTTGATGAGCAACAATTATATGCCTTTGAATACAAACATTACTTTCCAAATATCCTGAATAATCACACCTCAAATAACAGCGTTCCTTTTAATATGAATTCTCGTTCTTCAAGTAAGTTGAACTCCTTTTTATATCAATTGTTGACTATCTCAAGTTTGCCAACTATTCTGCATTATGTAGACAGGATGACGATGGCTCATTCTGTTGAATCGCGCGTTCCTTTCCTTGATCACAGGCTTATTGAACTTGCATTTTCATTTTCAAATTCCGATAAGATTAACAAATCTGTTACTAAATATATTTTGCGGGAATCCTTGAAAGATGTATTACCTGATAAGGTTTATAATCGTAAAGATAAAAAAGGTTTTGTGACTCCCGGTGAAATCAATTGGTTGCGGAAACCGCTTCGTCATTTGCTGGATATTGATTATTCAAATTTCGATTATTGGAATAAGAATGCAACCGAAAAAGTCATTCATGATTATCTTGCAGGTAATAACAAAAATGCCAAGTTGGTTTGGAGAATAGCTACCCTGAATCACTGGCTGAAAAATATATAGCAGATGTTTAAAATCTTTGTTGAACCAAATGATTTATTCCTGAATGAAGTAAAATATATCTGGACTATTTTTGCTTTTAATAAGGGAATAAATTTTATCTTCATTGATTCTAAAGATACATCTGATATCAGCATTGGAGGAGACTCTGATTACACAATAAATGTTTCAAATGAGTTTTATAAATTGCTTTGGGAAGAGAAGTATTTTCATACTTTCCATTTCAAGGACAAGTGCATGATTGAGGTTGCTGGCAAGCCTGATTACTTGAGTACTGCATTCTATATGATAAGTTGTATTCAGGAAATAAATCATTCCAGACATGATGAATTCAACAGGTTTCCTTACGCTGAAAGTTACCAGTGTAAATTCAATAATGTCACTCAAAACTTGGTTCAGGATTGCTTTGATAAATTGTATGAATCAATAGAGATATTAAGAACTATTCCTGTAAAGAAGACCAAGACGGCTATCTTTTTGTCTCACGATATTGATATAATCTATGGTTCCATTTTACAGGACAGTTATCATCTTTTAAAGAAAGGAAAGGTGGTTGGTTTTACTGAAATGATTCTAAAGAATATGATGCGTTATCCTTATTGGCTCAATATGATTGAGATTATGGATATTGAATCTAAGTACGGTTTTAAATCTACTTTCTTTTGGTTAGTGAATAAGGGAAGGGTCTCTGCTAATCTCTCTAATTCAGATTATGATATCAATAATTCAAAAGTAAGGGCGACAATGAGGGAAATAGAGAAACGTGGCTTCTTCAATGGTCTTCATAAAAGTGCCGCCAATACAGGCTTTGATGAAGAATTAAAGACTTTAAATCTGTTGAATATAAATTCCAACAGGTATCATTATGTAAAGTTCAATCCTTCAATTGACTTTAAGAATATTGAAGATGCAGGGATAAAATTAGACTGTACGCTTGGTTTTGCAGAAGGACCTGGTTTTAGAAATAGTTATGGAATGCCTTACCGCCCTTACAATCTGAAGGAAAGAAGAGCTTTTAATTTTGTAGAATGTCCCTTGAATATTATGGATACAACATTTCATCATTATAAGAAATCAGGTGCTGATGCCGCATATAAGTTTTCGGTTAAAGATAAATTATCAGAAGATTTAGTTGCGAATAAACCAGCATTCATGGATGTAAAATAGCCCATCCAACACAAGCCGAAGATTTTAAATTTATCCATAAACTTATTTTGAAGATTAAGTTTTGATAAATAATTATAAGAAGAAATCGGGTTGATAACATACAATCCGGAAGTTGCTTTATAAGGGATTTCAAACCCAACTTTAAGGAAAGGCTTGTTGGCATAAGTGAAACCCCAGATGTATTTTATTCCTTGTTTGC
>JABDAW010000051.1 GCA_013288905.1 Bacteroidota bacterium
AGCGTATTCATATGCTTATCCTGTTGAAAAAATCAGAAGTTCCATTGAGTAAAATGGAATTGGCAAAACAATTAGGAGTTGATCCTGACACTGCTCAACGATGGCGCAAATCATATATTGACAGAGGCATTGAAAAGCTGCTTGCATTCAAAAGGACGAGTAATATCAAACCACTTATTGATGAACATCTTAAAAATGAGCTGGCGAAAAAACTCAATAATCCTACCGAAGGATTCACGAGTTATAAAGAGATGCACGACTGGATAAAGGATAATCATTTACCTACCATTCATTACCAAACGGTGCATAAATATTCTAAAAGAGTTTTTGGTGCCAAGCTAAAAGTGCCTCATAAAAGCCATATCAATAAAGACATTGGTGCATCAGAAGAGTTAAAAAAAAACTCCTCCTGACACTCCGGGAAATAGTAGAAGAAAAAAGTAAAGGATTTGAAACCATCAATATTAAAGATACCAGAGAATATCGTTTTAATGTTTCTACCTCCTTACAGTCCTGAATTAAACCCGGCAGAAAATTCCTGGTGGGTTTTAAAACGAGAAATCAATCTTCAAGTTTTTAAGTCCATGAATGAGCTTCGTGATTTTTACATCCAATCATCATAAAATTTGTAGCTGAAAACAATATAATAAAGCTGACATCTCATTGTGTTTACAACTCCATTTTTCGAACGTTTTTGGATTTATAAATGGTATTAGAAATAGCTGAAAAAGCAGGAAAAATAGTTTGCACAATTGTGGGAAAAGGAAGAAGGCACGACTTTCATCTATTAAAAAAAAAGTAAGGTCAGGATAAAAGAAACCCTTAAAATACTTGCAGATAGTGGATATCAAGGATTGAAACAATTGCATGCCCAATCGGAGCTATCTAAGAAAAAAACAAAAAAGAATCCATTTAACGAAAGAAGACAAAAAAAATAAAATCATAAAATAAGTTGGTAAAACATGGTCAATTCCCTGGAGAAATACCAGGTTTCTCCGGAGAAATTTGAAGCAGTATCAGGGTGAAAATAAAAAAATCCATGATAGCAGAATGTTAAATTACGTGAATTCTATATATAATAATTAAGAATATGATAATATCTAGGTAATCCTTACAATCTAAAATTGTCTTTTTTGACCCTTCTAATGTTATTTTTTGTAAAAAATGCAAAAAAAATTTGGGTGATTCAAAATTTTTTCCTATCTTTGCACCCGTTCAACAAACACAAACTATTATTACAACAAACACAAATTACAATTTCAATGCAAAAGCCAAATTTCTTACAAAACAAAAAATTTATAGTATTTTTATCTCTTTTTGCCATTTTCATCTACAAACTAAATGCACAAAATGTAGGTATCGGAGCTTCCTCATTTACTCCAAATCAGTCAGCAATGCTGGACATCAGGTCTAATGGCAACAAAGGATTGTTGATTCCAAGTGTTACTTATGCACAAAAAAATGCGATGAATCCGCTGCCCCAGGCTGCACAGGGATTATTGGTTTTTCAAACTGATACATCGAGTGGAATTCCAGCCGGCTATTATTTCAATACAAGCACCACTACCACACCAAGTTGGCAATATATCACAGGAACAGGATGGCTCCAAACAGGTAACAGCGGTACTAATCCTACCACGACTTTTATTGGAACAACGGATGCGGAAAATCTTGCGTTTCGAACTAATAATATTCAGCGAATGTTGCTGACTGTGAATGGAAGTATATATCTTAACGGTACAAACAATAATACCTTCGTTGGGAATAATTCAGGTAATACAAATTCTACAGGTCAGAATAATGCATTCTTTGGTTGGAATGCTGGCTATTCCAATACCACAGGCGGACCTAATGCTTTCTTTGGCTATTCTTCAGGATATGCGAATACTTCTGGACAAATGAATGCGTTTTTTGGTAAGGATGCAGGTTATCATAATTCTACAGGAAGCTACAATTCCTTTGTAGGAGAAGGAGCAGGACAGGGTGATACTTCAGGTTCTTCAAATACTATGATGGGGTTGTATGCTGGGTTACATCTTGGATCTGGAAGTTATAATAGTTCTTTTGGTTCGCAGGCAGGTTTATATAATTACTCCTATTATAATTCCTTTTTTGGTAATGCTTCCGGACTAAATAATTCTTCAGGAAGCCAAAATTGTTTCTTTGGAAATTCTTCAGGATATTATAATACTACTGGTTTTCAAAATACATATATTGGAGCAAATACTGATGGTGATATTTCCGGTGATTTGTATAATGCAACTGCAATCGGTGCCAATACTGTTGTTAGTCAAAGTAATAGTTTGATACTTGGAAATGGAGCTAACGTAGGTATAGGAAACTCTGCGCCAAATGCGGCTTTGCAAGTTACTTCAGGTGATGTATATATAGACACCAATGCCAATGGACTTATACTAACTGATGATAGCGGGAATTGTTGGAGAATTTCAATTGATTCAAACGGTAATCTTTTCACTACACAGATTACTTGTCCTTAGTATTCCAGCCTCTTATAAACCAATAACAAGTCATTTTCTATTTGATCTTCTTTAATTAACGAGCCACTAATTGCTGGAGCTTTAATTCCTTTTATGAGGATTTTATCAGCAATAAATATTCTGGCTTCATCCCATAGATTTTCATTGATAAAGGAGTTTAGTAAAGTTGTGCCTCCCTCTACTATCATAGATTGAATGCCTCTTTTGTATAGTCCATTCAATACTTCCTTAATAACACCATTATTAAAGTCAATATTAATATATTCAAGGTTCTTGTTGGAAGAAGTTTTTTTTTGAGTGAAGATTAGTGTGGGTGTACTTTGGTCAAATAAATGAAGATGTTTTGGTAATTTTAAATCTTTATCAAATGCAATACGAATTGGATTCTTCCCTTCCCAATCACGCACATTTAAAGAAGGGTTATCATGCAATGCAGTATTTGTACCAACAATTATTGCTTGAGTTTCGCTTCGCCATTTATGAGATAATTTTCTTGAATATTCATTACTTATCCAATGCATTTGGTCAGAATTATTAGTATGCTCTGAACTAATGAAACCATCAGATGATTGAGCCCATTTAAGAATGATATAAGGTCGATGTTTTTCATAAAATTTGTAGAAGGTTTTATTCAATTCCCGACATTCGTTTTTCAGAATTTCATAATGGACTTCACAACCGGCAAATTTAAGTTTTTCGATACCTTTTCCTTGAACCAAAGGATTTGGATCTTTAGTACCAATAATCACATTTCTGATTCCTTTACGAATAATTAAATCAGCACATGGCGGAGTTTTTCCATGATGACTACATGGTTCAAGATTAACATATAAAATCGAATTTTCAGGAATTATTTTATATTTTTTTTCAGCATCTTTTATTGCGTTTACTTCAGCATGGGCTTGTCCATATTCCAAATGAATTCCCTCTCCAATGATTTTGCCATCATGCACCAACACTGCACCCACCATAGGATTTGGAGCCACTCTCCCTCTTCCGTTTTGCGCAAGGTCAATGCACCTTTGCATATAGATTTCATTAATCATAAATAATTATTATAAAAATATAATGGTCAAAACTACAGAAATTTTGGTTAGTATTGCAACGATGAAAAATTTTGAATATACCATAGAAAGGATCTCTAAACTATTTGAAGAAGAATTAAGCGAATTTTATCCTATTGAAGAGATAAATGGATTTATAAAATGGACTTTGGGTAATGTCCTGAATCATACTTCAATTCAATTAATTTTGAATAACAAAAATGTATTAACTGAAAAAGAAAAATCTTTTATATTTTCAGTTATTGAGCGATTAAAAACTTATGAACCCATTCAATACATTCTTGGTGAAACAGAATTTTATGGATTAAAGTTTAAGTTGAATCCTGCGGTCTTGATTCCTAGACCAGAGACCGAAGAATTAGTTGATTGGATTATAAAAGAGAAGCAAAACAATTCAATTTCGATTTTGGATATAGGAACCGGCAGCGGATGTATAGCAATTGCTTTAAAGAAACAAATTCCTTTATCGAATTTAATTGGGATTGATATCTCAAAAGATGCTTTAGAAGTGGCAAAGGAGAACGCGGTCTTGAATGACATCTCGATCGATTTTAGAGAAATGAATATTTTTGATAAATATGAATGGGATGCCATGCCAGCAATTGATATTATTGTTTCGAATCCACCCTATATTTTGGAAAATGAAAAGCCTTTGATGGAAAAGAATGTTTTGAATTATGAACCCCATCAAGCATTGTTTGTATCGAATGTTGACCCATTGATTTATTATAGAGAAATTCTTGAATTTGCTAATAAAAAACTAAACCCAAATGGAGCAATTTATTTTGAGATAAATGAGAGTAAGGGAGAGGAGATTAAAGATTTACTAATTAATATGAATTTTACCAAATTTATCATTCGAAAAGACCTTCGTGGAAAGGATAGAATGATTAAGGTTACAATATAATATCTTTAAAACAGATGCTGAATAATCGCATCTCTCCAAATCAGAATTATAACTCCTGCAATAGCCACCAAAGCCCCTAAACTCGCCATCACCGTTATTCTTTCTTTATAAAAAATATACCCGATAGGAAGAACCAAAACTGGTATTAATGAAAAGATAGTTTGCGATACTCCTACTTCAACATTTGCTATAGAATATCCTGCTAAAGTAACTCCGATAACGGGTCCAAATATTGTTCCTGCAATGGCATATCGAACGCCTCCTTTATGGTCCTCTCGGAATGGTCTTGTAACTGTTTGGAAATTCCCTCTGATGAAAGTGATAAGATAGATAAGAAAAGCCGCACTGAACAGGCGAATCCATGCTGCATGAATTGGAACCATTTGATCATTTGGATTGGCATTGATTCCTTTTTTATATAATACCAAACCAGCTCCCTGGCATATTGCTGCAAGGATTCCATAAAGGATTCCTTTCTTGATATTTCCATGACCATGATCGGGTAATTCTGCGGTTTCTTTTTTATTTAATGTCAGCCAGATAATTCCTGCAACACTTATTGAAATGCCTGTTAATCCTACCCAATTTAATCTTTCATCAAGTATCAGGAAACCCAATAACAGTGCGGCACCTGGGGCTAAGGTATTAAAGACACTTCCGATTCTTGTTCCTAATATTGCATAAGTTGTAAAGCCGAAATAATCTCCTAATGTTAAACCTACAAAGCCTGATATTCCCAGCCAAAACCAATTGTTCCAAGATGGAATAGTGAAGAGTTGGGTTAATGAAAATGAGAAAGCAAAGATTGTAATTAAAGTTACAATTACCAAAGCTAATACCAACCGGAAATGATTCACGGAACTTGGTCCCAATCGTCTTGCTGCTTCGGTAAAAGGAAATACACAGATACTCCAGGATATGGTTGTTAATCCAGCAATAAATTCTCCTGTATAATTTGAGAAAAAGGACATTTAATGGGTATAATTCCTTTCGCCGAAAATTGCAGAACCTATACGAACAAGATTGCTTCCTTCTTCAATTGCAATCTTATAATCAGAAGACATTCCCATGGAGAGTTGAGAATTGATAGTTGAGAATTGAGAATTAAGAAAGAACTTGTGAAGGGTTCTGAATTCTTCTCTTATTTGTTCTTGATTGTCAGTATTTGTAGCCATTCCCATTAATCCAACTATTTTAATATTCTTCAAAGCTTTTGTTTCTGGTGAAAAAATTATTTTTTTTGCTTCATCAAAAGATAAACCAAATTTTGTTTCTTCTTTGGCAATATGAATCTGAAGAAGGCAATCAATTATACGATTATTCTTGGCAGCTTCTTTATTAATCTCCTGCAATAATTTAAAACTATCCACACTTTGAATCAGGCTTACAAAAGGCGCAATATATTTTACTTTATTTGTTTGAAGATGCCCAATTAAATGCCATTGAATATCCTTTGGAAGTGCTTCATATTTCTCAACCATTTCCTGAACTTTATTCTCTCCAAAGATTCTTTGTCCGGCATTGTATGCTTCCAGAATTGCTTCAACAGATTTTGTCTTGGAAACAGCTACCAGTGTGGTATTTGAAGTTTTTAATTCGTTGAGAATAGCAGAAAGATTATTCAAGAAAGGGAGTTATGAGTTATGAATGATGGAATACTATTAACCATTAACGAATAACCATTAACGATTATTCCAAAGAATGAACGACCAATCCACTACGTAATTTCGGTTCAAACCAGGTAGTTTTTGGAGGCATGATATTATCTGTATCGGCAATATCAATCAATTGTTTCATGGTTACAGGATACAAGGCAAAAGCTACTTTCATTTCTCCAGAATCAACACGTTTTTCCAATTCGCCAAGACCTCTTAAACCTCCTACAAAATCAATTCTTTTATCAGTTCTTAAATCAATAATATTAAAGATAGGTGCAAGAATCTTTTCTGATAATATTGTTACATCCAACACACCAATCGGGTCGGAATCATCATACGTTCCGGGCTTTGCGGTAAGAGAATACCATTGCCCGTTTAGATACATTCCAAAATTATGAAGTGCATTCGGACGATACTGTTCATCTTCAAGATTCTCCAGTTCAAAATTCTCCGCAATCTTATCCAACAATTGCATTTCATTAAGACCATTCATGTCCTTAACCACACGATTATAATCCATAATCTGCAATTGATTATCGGGGAAATGAACCGCCAGGAAAAAATTGTATTCTTCCTTGCCCGTATGATTAGGATTCAAGTCACGTCTTTCCTTGCCCACCAGGGCAGCAGCAGCAGTTCGGTGATGTCCATCTGCAACATAAGTCGCGGGCATCTTTGCAAATAAATCTATGATATTTTTTATCGTATCAGCATCTTTAACGACCCAAAATGAATGATGAATATCATCTTCGGTAGTGAAATCATATTCGGGCGCACCAGCAGTGATTTTATTGGCAATAGCATCCAATTCTTTTTGATGAAGATAGGCAAAGAAAACAGGCTCGGCATTCATATTTGCAACTCGCACATGGTTCTTTCTGTCCTCCTCTTTATCGGGACGGGTAAGTTCATGTTTCTTGATGACATTATTGAAATAATCATCAACAGAAGCGCAGCCCACGATGCCCGTTTGCTTCCTGCCGTTCATGGTCAATTGATAGATATAAAGACATTCTTCCTGATCCTGAAAGAAAATTCCATCCTTCATTAATTTCGCAAAATTATCCTTGGCTTTTTGATAAACCAAAGGAGAATAATGATCCATATCTTCGGGTAAATCTATCTCCGGTTTCACGACATGGAGGAAGGAATACACATTATCCCCAGCCTCAATCTTTGCCTCCTCCGACGTCATCACATCATAAGGACGGGAAGCTACCAAACTCACTTTATCCTTTATAGGTCGGATACCTTTAAATGCTTTTAATGTTGCCATTTTATATTATTTTAAGGGCGCAAATTTAGCAATTTATTACGAGTAGTAAGATATTATTTTCAAGAATCTTTATCCCTCGATTTTTCCCTCTGGACTTGCTTTTATTTCTTGATTTGGACGAGGTAATATCCATTACATTTATGATTACTTATAGAATAGAAAATAAGTGAATAATTTTCTATCAATTTTATTCCTTCGGTGCTATAACCCTAAACTCTAAGAACTTATGAAACTTTCCCGCGACAAAATTACAGGAATTTATTGTATCGTAGATGACCTTCTTAAATCCATAGAACATTCTGAAGATAAACGCAGACGAATAAGTGATAGTGAAGTCCGACGAAGGAGGAATCCTATTAAAATATGGATAGGATTCCTCCTTCATCGGAATGACAAGACAAAATTTGGTTTATACAAACCGACAGTCATTATAATGAATATTGAACAAGGAATAATGAATGTTGAAGGAAGTAAGGTTGAAATAAGAATGAATGAATTCCAGAATTCAGTATTTGTTAGTATTCCAAATTATTATTCATTATTCCTTGTTCAATATTCATTATTTCCTCTGTTAGGTATCAAGACGGACATTCATTAATCCTTAAATGGGTTTTAATTCTTGGTAAATCTCTTTTAATCTCATCTGACACTCTTTTAAATTCGGAATCAGTTTAGAATATATAGTAGTGGTTTTGAATCTCGAAAACCTTAATGCTCCAGAACTTCCAAAATCCCAAAAAGGACTCATTTTATTATGGTAAAGTATCTGTTATTATAGCTATGTTGCTGATATTAAAGTATATAAGGTGTTAACTTCCACATTTATATTAACCCAAAAAACGAATGACTTTTGGAAAAAAACGAATGAGTTACGGAAAAAAACGAATGAGTTTGAGTAAAAAATTATCCACTTCTATGAAAAAGCAAATGCCATTCCCCAAAAAATTAATGCCTTTTATTAAAAAGCAAATGCCTCTCACAAAAATACAAATGCTTCCTTCCAAAAAATGAATGACTTTGCTGAAAAAATGAATGACTTTCCCTAAAAAAAATGGATTGCTTTTTCTTGATGAAATTCCAAAGTATGACTTTGAGATTTGCTATAAAAATTTTTTATGACTGTCTGTTTTTATACACCACTAATACTATAAGATTGTAAAAACAGTGAGGGCTTGTCATTCCGACGAAGGAGGAATCCTATTGAAATATGGATAGGATTCCTCCTTCATCAGGAATGACAAGACAAAATTTGGTTTATACAAACCGACAGTCATTTTTATAAATATAAAAAAGTGACAATAATCATATTTTGAAATGACACAGGTCAGTTTTCACAAAGAAACTTTCAAGTACTTTTGTGATATGAATACCACATCCAAACTTAGTGAATCAGCATTAAGGCTCGTTGTCGAGTCATTACCTGTCGCCCTTCTGATTGTAAACAAGGAGGGGAAAATTATTTATCTGAATAAATTAACAGTAGATCTTTTTGGGTACAATAAAAAAGAATTAACCGGCAAAACTATCGAAGTACTTATTCCGCCTGGGTTTAAGGAAAGTCATCCGGAATTAAGAACAATGTTTCATTCTTCCTCCAAGCCAAGACACATGGGAAGCGGTAGAGAACTCTTCGCCATGCGACATGATGGTACTGAGTTTAATGCTGAAGTTGGGTTAAGTCAATTGGTAACTACAGAGGGATTGTTTGTGCTGGTCTCTATCATAGACATTACGGAACGAAAGGAGGCAGAAGCAAAATTAAACAAGACCAACCGTCTTTATTCTTTTGTAAGCCAGATGAAACAAAGTATTATTCGAATAAAAGATGAACAAGTATTATTAGAGAAGGTTTGTGAGATTTCCCATAATTTTGGAAAGTTTAAAATGACATGGGTAGGACTTTTTGACGAAAAACAAAAAAGCATATCGCTCCTTAATCAATGTGGAATGAAGGAAGAGGATATTGCACTATTTTCAAAAAATATTATTCAAACAAATGGACCGCAAGCTCACATTTTAAATACGGGCAACTATTATGTTTGCAATAACATCGCTGAAGATTTTAAATTTGATTACTGGAAAACTTTTGCTGCTGCGAAAGGTATTCGTTCCCTAATCATGTTGCCGATAAAGAAATCAGGTAAGATCATCGGAACCTTTAATTTATATTCCGACAAAATACATTTCTTTGATGAAGATGTAACCGGTCTGTTGTCGGAAGCTATTACCAATCTTTCATTTGCATTAGACAATTTCGAGAAAGAAAATATTAAAAATACATTTGAAAAGAATTTAAAACATAGTGAATTAAGAATGCGGGATGCACAGGAAATAGCTCATCTCGGTAGCTGGGAACTTAATTTTGAAACAGGTATTGCGCTATGGTCAGAAGAGTCATGCAGAATATATGGGCTTTCGCCGGAGGATAATAAACATTCTTATCAGGTATGGCTATCTTATATTCATCCTGATGACATGGAATATATATTGAAATTAAAAGAAGAATCTCAGAAAACCTTTAGCGATGCAGTAATGTTTCACCGGATTGTCCTAAAGGATGGCACCATTAAACATCTTAATTCGATAAGTAAATTTGAGTTCGACAAAGATGGCATACCAATAGGAATGTATGGAATTGCCCATGATATTACGGAAAGCAAAAATGCTGAAGACAGATTAAAATTGAATAATGCAGAATTGCAGAAGACAAATGCCGAGTTAGATCGTTTTGTATATAGTATATCGCATGAATTGAGATCTCCCCTGACATCTATTATGGGCTTACAACCCTTGATGCAAGTGCAAAACCTGAATGAAGAGAATAAAGGAATCTTGAATTTCATTAACAGGAGTGTTTTTAAAATGGACGAGACACTTAGAGAGATTCTTGATTACTCAAGGAATTCAAGAAATGAAATCAACTTCGAAAAGATAGACATGAAGAAAATAATAGATGAGGCGTTTGAAAACTCCAATTATTACAAAGAAGGTTTTTCGTTCGATAAAAGAATCAATATAAATGCTGATGTACCATTTTATTCAGACCTGACAAGAGTAAAAATTATTATCAACAACCTTGTTGCTAATTCTCTGAAGTATGGAAAGAAGGATATTCCAGATGCCTTCATAGAATTCAATATCACTGTTGATGATGATAAAATGTCTTTGGAAATTTCAGATAATGGAATCGGAATAGAAGAGGAATACCTCCATAAAATTTTTAAAATGTTTTATAGGGCTACAGTAGTGAATTCCGGCTCCGGTCTTGGGTTGTATATCGTTAAGGAATGTATCGAAAAACTCAATGGAGCCATTTCTGTCGAGTCAGAATCAGGACATGGATCACAGTTTAGAATTGAAATACCAAATAAAAAACCAATAAATAAATATTATGATAAAGCACTATTATTGCAAGACAGTATTGTTGATTGACGATAATGATATTGATAATGCACTAAATGAAAAACTTATTCGCGCAAGCAACTTTGCGGAGCATGTCATCATTCGTCAAACAGCAAAAGATGCATTACTTTTCCTGAAGAATGATGCGATTAGCCATCAAATTCCAGATATAATAATACTCGATATCACAATGCCTATGGGCAATGGCTTTGAGTTTTTAGAAGCCTATGAGAAACTCCCGGATGCGATTCTCAACCAATCGAAAATTGTGATGCTTACCTCCTCTTTAGACGAAAGGGATCATAAGAGGGCTAATGAGAATAAATTAGTAAAGATAGTTCTGAATAAACCACTCTCATTTGAAACTCTCGAAGAATTAAAGAATAGGTTATAATGACTGTCGGTTTATAAACACCAAAGTTTTCAAGAAGCCAATAATTACAAAGTTTTTTTCAATTCAAGGATACTAAATTCAAGTATCTGAACCCCAGTTTTAGGTATCCGAAGATCTCATTTTAGTATTCCGATTCTTTATCAAGGTATCCATCGTCTTTATTCCGGTGTCCGAAGTCTTATAGAATAAACGCCGATGACCTGTTTTACGACGACGGCAACTATAAAATGGACTCCATCCTCTTGATGCATTGACTCCATCGTCTTCAATTAACAATCCGAAAACCATTTTAAGGCATCCGAAGACCATTTTCAAGTCTCCGAAGACCATATTATGGTATTCAGAGACCTGAAACAGGTCGCCGTTGTCTATACTTGTGGTCGCCGTCGTCTATTTAAAATGGACAAAATCAGTCAGTTATGCAAAAAAGCCATATAGGCTCACTTTTCGGCTGCTGACATTTTTTAATCCAAAATTTCTCAAATAAAAAGAAATGTGGCTTCCCCCAAATGATACCAGTAATGAAGTCAATCCTGTTTAATGGGAGTGGCTATTTCTCTATAAATTTTTTTACCTATACTTTTTGGCGAAGCACCCATTTTTATCTGCCTTCCCATTTTTTGTTTGGTATAACTATGTTGAAAGCCATTTGAGTTATAACAGGTTATTAGTCATTTTATAGCGGGACATAAGTATTGCATCCTAAAAAAAGAATTTGTCATTTGAGAATTCCAATTCTTTTGATACTTTTGCGCCGCCTAAAAAATATAGCCGCCATGAAATTTATTCCTGAAATAGCCTTAAAAACAATAATGAAATACGCGATTCACTCCTTTATATATATAGCACTTTTATTCAGCACCTCATCTTTTGCAAATTCAGATGCCAAAGCCGAGGGCAAAAGCGAGAAGTTTAATGCCGGGGAATTAATTATTGACCACATCAGCGACTCTCATGAATGGCATATTGCAGGAGATTTGGTGATGCCGCTGCCCGTGATTGTCTATTCTTCAAAGAAGGGTTTGAGTGTGTTTTCATCATCTCATTTGGAGCATGGCGAAGTTTATGAAGGGTTGGCATTAAGGGAAAATCATGTCGTGGCAGTCAATCCTGATGGCAAGGAAAATGAAGAGGCGACGGCGGCACTTTGGGATATTTCCATTACCAAGAATACTGCTACCATTTTATTCAGTGTTTTCCTGATGTGTTTTGTATTTATTTCAGTGGCTAAATCTTATTCCAAAAGACCTGATATGGCTCCAAAAGGGCTTCAATCATGGGTCGAGCCATTGATAGTTTTCGTTCGGGATGATGTCGCGAAGCCTTCTATCGGCGAGAAGAAATATGCCAGATATATGCCTTATTTATTGACCATTTTCTTCTTCATTTTATTCTGTAATCTTTTGGGGTTGATCCCATTTATGCCAGGCGGCAGCAATGTTACCGGGAATATCGCGGTTACGATGACCCTGGCGGTCTTCACTTTTATCATCACATCTGTCAGTGGCAACAAACATTATTGGAAACATATTGTCGCCATGCCAGGCGTACCAGGATGGGTATTATTCCTCTTGACTCCTATCGAAATTCTTGGAGTTTTCTTGAGACCATTCGTCTTGATGATTCGACTTTTTGCGAATATTTTGGCAGGGCATATTATTGCGTTATCCTTCTTTTGTTTGATATTTATCTTCGCGGAAATGAACAAGGGAGTGGGATACAGCGTGTCAGTAGTATCCATTGCATTCACTGTATTCATGGGCTTTCTGGAATTATTAGTTGCCTTTTTACAGGCTTATGTTTTCACATTATTATCGGCAATATATTTCGGAGCTGCTGTCGAAGAAGCCCATCATCCGCCACATCCCGACACAGAGCAACAGGGATTAATTTAAAGAATTTTATAAAAATTTAAATACAAAAAATTATGTTATCAACAATTTTATTGGATGCAGTAGCATCTGGAGCGAACGTAGGAATTGGCTACGGAATCGCGGGATTAGGCGCAGGACTTGCTGCCGTAGGTGCCGGTATTGGTATCGGAAGAATTGGCGGAAGTGCGCTGGAAGCTATTGCGCGCCAGCCGGAAGCAATGGGTGATATTCGTGCGAATATGATCCTTGCGGCAGCCCTTGTAGAAGGTGCGGCGTTCTTCGCTATGGTTATCGGATTACTTGTTATTTTCTTGAAGTAATCTAATGATTTGAATCCTTCATCTTAACGGTTGGTTGGGATGAAGGATTTCTTTAAAAACTTAAACATCGAAATTATAAATTATTAAAATATGGATTTAGTAAAACCCGCGATTGGTCTTATCTTTTGGATGACATTGTCATTCGGAATTGTATTATTCATCCTTAAAAAATATGCCTGGAAACCGATCTTGAAATCCTTGAGTGATCGTGATGCCTCCATTCAGGATGCCTTGGATACCGCCAAGAGAACGAAGGAAGAGATGGCTGCATTGAAATCTGACAATGAAAAATTATTAATGCAAGCCCGTGCCGAAAGAGACTTGATGATGAAGGAAGCCCGTGACACGAAAGATGCTATCATTGCTGAAGCAAAGTCAAAGGCTGCATTGGAAGCAAACAAGATGATCAAATCTGCCCGTGAAGCTATCAACACCGAGAAATTGGCTGCCATTGCTGAATTGAAGAGCCAGGTGGCAACTCTTTCTGTGGATATTGCAGAGAAAATTCTTCGTCATGAATTAGCCAATGATGATAAGCAAAAGGCTTTGATGAATAATCTTTTAAAAGACGTTAATCTTAATTAAGTCATGGCTGAAACTAAAGTTGCCGGAAGATATGCCAAAGCCTTAATCGAATTGGCGATTGAAAGAGGAGTGCTGGAGGAGGTGAAACATGATATGGAATTGCTGGTGAATACCTGTGATGCCAATCGTGAATTATCTGCCATGCTGAAGAACCCCGTCATTCACGGCTTCAAGAAGCTGGCGATAATGAAACAGCTTTTTGAGAAGCACATGAACAAACTTTCCATAGCTTACATAGACATCATTACCAAGAAAAGCCGTGAACCGGAATTGGAAGGTATCGCAAGACAATTCGTGAATTTATACAAGGTGGATAAGGGGATTCAAGTTGCGGTTATTACCTCTGCCACCGGGCTTGATGCCAAGTTGAGGGCGGAAGTATTAACCCTCCTGAAGAACGAAACAAAATCGGAAGTGGAGCTGATCGAGAAGGTCAATAAGAACTTAATCGGTGGTTTCATCCTTCGTGTTGGCGACAAGCAATTCGATGCAAGTATTGCCAAAAGCTTGAGAGCTATTGCCAAGGAATTCAAGACGAATCCTACGGCGAGCAAGAATTAAAATATTCCTTCATTAAAACTTTAGCCTTTTTGATAGTTTATCAAAAAGGCTTTTTAATTTTTATTCAATTCTTAATTTTGCAAAATAATTTAATGTTTATTGAAATGAAGTCTCTTGTTTTATTTTCAACCTTTGCTCTTTTGTTACACACATTCGTCATTGCACAACCGACGAATATTAATATTTCATTGGATGTGGCATTTGATGGAGAGCCTTATCTGGCAGTCAATCCCAGCAATCCTCAAAATATAATTATTGCCTGGATGGGGGTTACTATCAACCCTGTTAGAATTTCCATTAAGACCAAATCGAGCTTCGATGGGGGCGTGACCTGGGGTAATTATTTCGTGCAGCCCCACTTCTCTTATACCTGGGGTTCGGCGGATGTTTCGATGGCTTTCAAGAATGATGGAACGATTTATTTGAGTTATATTGACTTCACGCAAGTTAGTGATTCGGGAGGCATTTACATCACTCATTCCTCTGATGGCGGCGTTACCTGGTCTTCTCCGACACAGGTCTGGAATGGCAATACCGAAGATATCGGAAAGTTGCCCATTGACCGTCCCTGGTTAGTGATTGATAATTCTTCTTCCGCCAATAACGGCACGCTTTACATGACTACCAAGCCAGCTTATTGGATTCCTCCACCCAATCATCCTTACCTCAAATATTCCACGGATAGCGGGCAGACCTGGTCACCCTATCGTTACATAGATACTGTGGGTTCTTTGGTAGGGAATGTGATTGTACAACCTATGGCTGCCCCTGCCGTCAGTGCTACCGGGGCATTGTGCATTGCTTATCCTTCTTATGATACCTCTCAATCTGTTTATGCAAAATATTTTTTTCGCTAAATCTTATTCCAAAGGAAGCACTTTCAACTACCGCGATTTGTTGGTAAGCCCCACGCCGGTGCAGGATACCGATTACAAAAACGGTTATCATCTTGCCGCAAATCCTGCCGATTCCAATCAATTTTGTTTTGCCTATTTGGGGAATCAGGATGGCGATCCTGATGTCTTTGTGAATACTTCAAATGATGGTGGAATGACCTGGAGCAGCGCGGTTCGGGTCAATGATGACGCAATAGGAAATGGCAAAGCACAAGACATGGTGTGGGCGAATTATGGTACTGACGGAGTGCTTTGCATTACCTGGCGCGACCGTCGCAATGGCGCGGGTACAGGCTTCTTCCAGCCATCTGATACTTACTGTGCCATCTCTCATGATAACGGTGCGACCTTTCTTCCAAACATCAGGTTGAGTTCGGTTACTGCTGCCTTCGATTCGGTTTTATTAGATAAAGGAAATGACTTCATGAGTTGCCAGTTGGTGCATGATTCCATCAATGCGGCTTGGGGCGATGTAAGGACTGGCAAACTCAATATTTTCTTCGCCAAGACCTCTGATTCCACAGGTCAGAATACCGGCATTGTGGAGGTCGCTTCAGAAGATATTCCGGCACTTGAACTATTTCCAAACCCTGTGAGAGAATCGTTAATCGTTAATAGTTATTGGTTTAATGGTTCAGGCATCCGAATGGTTATCTATGATGAATCTGGCAAAGAAATATTCCAAAAGAATTCCATCCTTCCCAATGAAACTATTGACTGTTTGAAATGGGCTGACGGAATTTATTTTGTGAAAGTTTCTGATGAAGAAAACAAAGGTATCATCAAGAAATTTATCATCAACAGATAACCAAAACTATTCAAAACATTGATTAATCGCGTCTTTAGCTATACCAAATATCTTCTCACAGCAAAGGGCAAACATGGCATTCATTCGCCCTTTGTCTATGATTTATTAACCAATATTATAAATAATGATGGCGAATATTATGCCTTTGAAAAATTAGAAAGATTACGGCAAAGGCTCCTGAATAATCATCAGGAAATCGAGGTAACAGATTTCGGTGCAGGAGGAATTGCACCACAGATTTCGCAGATAAACACAGATAAAAAATCTGTGCAAATCCGTGAAATCAGTGGTGAAAAGAAAACCTATAATCGAAAGATTTCCGACATTGCCCGGCATTCTCTTCAATCAGAAAAGTATGCCAAACTTCTCTTTCGATTGGTCAATCATTTTCAGCCGAAGTACGTTCTTGAATTGGGTACTTCCCTTGGCTTGACGACTTTATACCAAGCCATTCCCATTCCATATTCAAAATTTATTACCCTTGAAGGATGCCCGAATACGGCTGCTATTGCCCAGGAAAATTTCATTCATTTCAAACAGTCAACTATTAAAATAATAGTTGGTAATTTCGATGAAACATTAAGCCAAGCCTTAAAGGAAATGCCTCAATTAGACTATGTTTTCTTTGATGGCAACCATCGCTATGAACCCACGATGCGATATTTCAAACAATGTATGGAGCACATCCATGAAGGCACTGTTTTTATCTTCGACGACATTCATTGGAGTAAGGAAATGGAGCAGGCTTGGAATGAAATCAGGAAAGATTCCCGCATTACTATCTCTATTGATTTATTCAAGATAGGCATT
>JABDAW010000052.1 GCA_013288905.1 Bacteroidota bacterium
GACTGAAGAGAATAGACCCTATTAAAACTATAACGAATACGGCTCCAGTTATAGCTCGTTGTGTAAAGTTATTCATAGGGAATTAAAAAAGGAATAACGAATAATTAACAAGGAATTTTGAATATTGAAATTCCACAACTTCATCATTCAAAATTCCTTGTTCAATATTCATTATTGTTTTTTCTTAAGAATTATCGTCAATCAAGAAGACATAAACCTCTTTAGGTCCATGAGCTCCCATCACCAATGTCTTCTCAATATCCGCCGACCTGCTCGGTCCTGTAATTGTGGCAATCATTGAAGGAAATGATTCGCCATACTTATTTTTTAAACCAGTCAATGCCTCTTTAATATCATAAACCAATTGAGAAGTATAAGCTACGGTGATATGCACCGGAGGAAACACGCTCAATCGTCTGCCGGAAGCCTGCTTTGAAGAAATTAAAATACTTCCTGTCCTTGCAGAAAGATATTCGCAGAAAGTAATTCCAACTTCTGATTTTATGAAATCTGCTTCGGAGGTCGTGGACTTTAATTTTCCTTTTTCAAGCATCTCAAGAATCTTTTTATCACTGGAATGAAAGCTGTCCCATTCCCTCTCCTTAGTCAATGCTGTCAATAGCTCTATGCACTCATTTTCATTCTCACAATAAACAAACTGACCACTAACTTTCGTGAATTCTTCAGCAAATAAAACATCTAAGAATTCATCCGAAGCGGAATAGATTTTGGAATCGTTGTCTAAGTTGGGATAAGGGTTTTTAGTCTTTTGAATAAGAGCCTTGCGGACTTTCTTTAAAACCTTTTCTTTGGAAGTGGATTCTTGCATTACTATCGAAAATTTGTCTTACTCCTTAGCCGCAGGGCTTGCGTCAGAATTCGGAATGGAAGCAACAGGTTCATCTTTAGCAGCACCATTTGGTTTAGGAGCTTCAGGCTTTACATCAGTAACTTCCGGCTTCACATCAGGCTTCACAGACTCCAATGCTTCACGCTCGGATTCATAAGCACGCTTGCCAAATATCTCTTCCAAATCTTCCTTGAAAATGACCTCCTTTTCTAATAAAACACTCGCAAGTTTATTCAATTGATCTTGATGAGCCAGCAATAATTCTTTAGTCCGAATGTATGCTCCTTCAATCAATTTGCTGACTTCCTCATCAATCGTTTGAGCAGTTTTTTCGCTGTATGGTTTATACATTTCAAATTCCGACTTCCCTTGCGAATCGTAGTAACTGATGTTACCGATCTTCTCATTCAATCCATAGATAGCAACCATTGCATAAGCCTGTTTGGTAATCTTCTCTAAGTCACTCAGAGCACCTGTAGAAATCCTGCCAAAAGTAATTTCTTCAGAAGCCCTGCCACCTAATGCTGCACACATCTCATCCATCAATTGCTCCTTAGTAGTGATCTGTCTTTCTTCTGGAAGATACCATGCAGCACCCAACGAATTTCCACGAGGAACGATAGTAACTTTCACCAATGGATTCGCATGTTCGACCAACCAGCTAACAGTAGCATGACCCGCTTCATGGAAGGCTATAACCTTCTTTTCGCTGATAGTAATGATCTTGTTTTTCTTTTCTAAACCGCCGATAATTCGATCAACTGCGCTCAAGAAATCTTGTTTATCTATCGCCAATTTATTATGCCTTGCAGCTATCAAAGCCGCTTCATTACAGAGGTTCGCAATATCAGCTCCAGAGAATCCGGGAGTTTGTTTTGCAAGAAAATCCACATCAACAGAATCATCCAACTTCAAAGGTTTTAGATGGACCATAAAGATTTCTTTACGTCCATGCAAGTCAGGAAGTTCAACATATATCTGCCTGTCAAATCTTCCCGGACGAAGCAACGCTCTATCCAAAACATCAGCACGGTTGGTAGCTGCAAGGATTATCACCCCGCTGTTACTTCCAAAACCATCCATCTCAGTTAGCAATTGATTGAGGGTGGATTCTCTTTCATCATTAGAACTGAAGGATGCGTTTTTCCCTCTTGCTCGCCCGATGGCATCTATCTCATCAATAAAAATAATACAAGGAGCCTTCTCTTTAGCCTGCCTGAATAAATCACGAACACGTGAGGCACCAACACCCACAAACATCTCAACAAAATCAGAACCTGACATTGAAAAGAAAGGTACTTGAGCCTCCCCAGCCACAGCCTTAGCCAATAAAGTTTTTCCTGTTCCAGGAGGACCCACAAGCAAGGCACCACGTGGAATCTTGCCTCCTAATGAAGTATATTTCTTTGGATTCTTTAAGAAGTCCACAATCTCCATAACCTCCACCTTGGCTTCTTCCAAACCAGCAACATCGTTGAAGGTAATATTAACATGGCTATCCTTATCAAAAAGAGTTGCTTTTGATTTTCCAATGTTGAATAATTGACTTCCCCCAGGACCCCCTCCTCCCATTCTGCGCATGATAAAAATCCAAAGAACAATCATAATCAGTATTGGAAAAATCCATCCCATAATATCACCCCAGGTATTGCTTTTGGTTTGGTATTGAATGTCTAATTTATCCTCTTTCGAAAAGTCCTTTTGAGCCTCAGCGATCTTCTTTTCAAAGGTCTCTACAGAACCGATATTGAAATAGTAATGAGGTCCAGGATTCTCAACATTGGCAATGGATTTCGTCCTTACATCCTTGAACTTATCCTCCCTTAGTTTATCTTTTTTGATATAAACTTCGGCTGTCTTTTCATTGATTACAACAATCTTTTCCACATCATGATCCATCAACATCCATTCTGCATTTTCACGACCTTCTTTATGGGAAGGGCTTTCTCCGGTCTTTTTATAAACTTGTTCTTCGACAGAATCAGCGATTGCATTCGCCTGTGTTTTTGATTCGCACTGGCAGATGATAAAATAATCAGCAACCGAATTCGTAATGTTTTTAAGGTTTATAGATACTATGTGTTCTGCCTTTTTTTCCTGCATTCCATAAATGATGCTATCATTTAATTTTTCCGTCGCATCTTTCTTTACAACAGGTTTTTTAACGGTTTTCTTTGGAACTTTTTTTTCAACATTTTCTGTTGAGGCAATTTTCTTTACAACTTTTTTAGCTGCGGTTTTCTTTACTACTTTCTTCTCGGTTTTTTTAATTGGCATTCACTTTTATTTATATTTTAAGACGTTCTTTTCAGACTATTATTTTAATTTTGACCGCTCAAAATTACACATTCTTTTGCAAAAGACGACTTTCGCCACATTATTTACCGGACAAAACCTCATTGAATTAGATTCTGTTTCATCAACAAACACCTACGCCAGTGAGCTTTTGAGGAAGGATAAGCCTCCTGATGGAACTGTAGTTTTTGCACATGAACAAACCGATGGAAAAGGGCAACATGGCAGTATTTGGGTGAGTGAACCGAACAAAAACCTGACCTTCAGCATTATTTATTACCCTCGTTTTCTGGATGCGGGTGAACAATTTTTATTGAATCAGATTATTTGCATCGGCATTTGTGAATACATTAATTTCAAGACAAATCTCAATGCAGTAATCAAATGGCCCAATGATATTCTCGTCAACAAACAGAAAATCGCAGGCATATTAATCGAAAATGTATTGCAGGGAAGCCTTATTAATTCCAGCATTATCGGCATCGGGATTAATATCAACCAGACTTTATTCTCCAAAAATGCCGGCAACCCCACTTCGCTGAAATTATTGACCAACCAGGAATATATTGTGATGAACTGCCTCCATACGGTCTGTTCGTTTATTGAAGCCTATTATTTGGAATTACAGACCTTTGTGAAGCATCCTAAATTGAGAGAGAAATATCTCAAGATGCTATATGGTTTTAATGAGGAAATAAAATATTCGGAGAATGGCATCGAGAAAACTGGTATAATAATAGGCGTAACTCTCGAAGGGAGGTTGCAAATCAAGGACGCAAGTAACGAAGTCCATGCCTATAATAATAAGGAGATAAGTTTTCTTTGAATTTCTCCTGATCTCCTAAAAATTATCAATTACTAACCGTGATATATTGACCATCAAAAGAAGTAGTATATTGCTTCAATGAAATGGTTGCAGGACCGGCTGTTGGTATCCCAGTACCTGAATATAAGTTAAACATAGAACGGCATTGGGTACAGGTCGCCCATATATTTGCTTCTTTTTGTCCCGATGGATTTACTTGAATATAGCCTTTAGCGGGATCATAAGTGCAAGTCCTGTCATAAGCAACAAAGGGATTTGCACCATTGCCGGTATTATAAATAATTACGCCATTGGGACCGCCTGTAAAATACGACCAATTTCCAGGGGTATTCAAAGAAGGGTAATAGCAAACACATACTTGAAAATTTATTGAAGTATAAGGAACCGGATTCTGCTTTTGAGAACAAGAAGTCGCCATTAATAAAAGAATCATTGCTGAGAATAGTGATACTTTAAAATTTCCTTTTTTCATTCTTCAAAAACCTGCTTGAGATAGTTTGCAAATGAATCATTATATTCAATGATTCATTTCTTTAAGATAAAAGTAATTGTAGCGACCAAAGAGCATCATATACATTTGGCTTTTCTTTCTTAAAATAACAATATTGTAAAATATATAAAAGTATAGTGTGCCGAAGCCAATATCTCGCAATATTTCATTACCCAAATATCTGCCAAGGAAGAGACCTCCAAACCAAAATATTAAAATGAAAATCGAAAAGATTAATCGTCCTTTGGTAGGAGGATGGCTTAAGCCTAACTCAATTTCTGTCGTTTCATTCGCCTTAATATTAACCGTCAATAATCTTGAACCTATCCATCCTTCTTTTGTATATACCTGGTGCTCCCCTTCCGCCAAGGTAAAGGATCTTGGCTCATTATAGGATATTCTCCCTTCCTCTTTTCCATCAATAAAAATCTTGTATCCTTTGCCAGTCATTTTATCGTTAAAAAATCTTGCTCTGATGATTGTTAGTTTTCCTGTTACCATATCATTAATTATTTATTTAGGATGCAAAGATATATCATTTTCTATTATCCAAAAATGTTCCCATTATATAGGAGTATTCCAAATTTTCCACCTCATTCCCCAAAATTTCCTTTCCCAAAAGCAAATAGCATTGATAATGATATATTTATTGTGAATGGAGTCTTTAATTTTGTGTATCAAAACCGATTATTCGTGTATCAGACCTGAAATTTTGTGTATCAAAACCGATTATTTGTGTATCAAACTTGATTATTTGTGTATCAAAACTCGAAAATTGTGTATCAAAACTGTTATCCTTTTAAGGCTTAATGACTTTTGATACACAAAATTTAGATGCCGAACAAAAACTTTCAGGGATTAGAAATGGCCATTTTCTTACCTTCACCTTAATCTTCAACAAAACATTAGGGTTTTCCAGGATAAAGGAACTTATCCATTTGACCACCACCATCGAAGGATTTGCTCTTACAGTTAAGGGCAAGCTCAGATTGATAGTTTGTTTCTCAATTCTATTTCATCTAAAGTGAAGAGATATTACCTCGTCCAATTCAAAATATAAATGAAAGCCCAAACAGCATCAGAATAAATTCAGTATTACTTCCTTATTCATCTCTATATTTGCAGGCTGAAAAATGTTATGAATTTATTGAAAGGTGAACGTATCCTGTTGAGAGCTTTGGAGCCTACAGATTTAGACCTTCTCTTCGAATGGGAGAATGACACCTCTATCTGGATGGTGAGCGGGACTCAAACGCCCTTCTCCCGGTTTGTTTTAGAGCAATATCTTACCAGCGCGCATCATGATATTTATGCTCATAAACAATTGCGGTTAGTCATTGAATTCATCGAGGATATTGAGGACGAAAGCGGTTATCCTGTGGGATGTGTTGACCTCTTTGATTTTGATCCTAAAAACAGGAATGCAGGTATCGGCATTCTTATTGGCGATAAGGATATGATGAATCGTGGTTTCGCTACGGAGGCGTTGGCTTTGTTGATTCATTATTGCTTCAACACGCTTAACCTTCACCAGATATATTGCAACGTTACCACCGATAATGAAGTAAGTCTGCATCTCTTCAAGAAGCTTGGCTTTGAGATTACCGGCTTGAAACAAGATTGGATTTTTCATGATGGCAAATATCATGATGAATACCTCCTTCAACTGATTAATAAATA
The DNA here is from genome assembly GCA_013288905.1 of Bacteroidota bacterium. Classification (GTDB taxonomy): domain Bacteria; phylum Bacteroidota; class Bacteroidia; order AKYH767-A; family JABDAW01; genus JABDAW01. Next base: position 6,142 of record JABDAW010000052.1, read on the forward strand.
GGCTTTGAATCGTATTCAAAAGTATAAGGCTTTAATAGTTTTTAGTTTAATTATTTCTTTCATCAGTCTTCTTGTAATCTGTTGTAATAATCATCCGAAGGAAGATGATGAAACCCTTGTCCAGTCTAAATACCTGAACGTTAATGATACCGTGAAATATGTCGGCATTCATACTTGCCAGGCATGTCACCCTGATGTTTATAATTCATTTACCCAAACTGGTATGGGCAAGTCCTTTGAGCATGCTTCGATGAAGAAAAGTTCCGGCAGGTTTGATGCTCATGATGTGATTTATGATAAGTATCTGGACTATTATTACATGCCTTTTTGGGATAAGGATTCTTTGCATATAATGGAATTTCGATTGGAAGGCAAAGACACGGTGCATAAGCGAATCGAGACTGTTTCATACATCATTGGGTCGGGGCAGCATACCAATTCTCACATCATGAATCGCAATGGATATTTGTATCAGATGCCCATGACATTCTATACTCAAAAGGGCACTTGGGATTTCCCTCCCGGATTTGAGAATGGACAGAATACAAGATTCAGCCGCCAGATTGGACTGGAATGTATGTCTTGTCATAATGCTTATCCTGGCTTTGTTGAAGGTTCGGAGAATAAATACAACCGCATTCCAGAAGGCATCAACTGTGAGAGATGTCATGGTCCCGGGCAGGTTCATGTCAAAGAGAAATCTGCTGGGCACATTGTTGATATTGCTAAAGAAATTGATTATACCATCGTTAATCCAGCCAAACTGCCGAGCAATCTTCAGTTTGATGAATGTATGCGATGCCATCTTCAGGGTAATGCTGTTTTGAATGAAGGAAAGTCCTTCTTTGATTTCCGACCGAGTATGAAATTATCTTCTGTTATGAATGTCTTCATGCCCGTCTTTAAAGGCAGGGAAGATGAATTCATCATGGCTTCTCATGCCGAGCGATTGAAGATGAGCAAATGCTTTCTGAATACTACTGCCAAGATTGAGAGCGGCGAGATCAAGGCTACCAATGCCCTCTTTCCATACAAAGATGCTCTCACTTGTGTTACCTGCCACAACCCTCATGTGAGCGTGAAGTTCACGGATAAGGAGGTGTTTAATGCTGCTTGCAAGAATTGCCATTCTTCTTCTCAAGAGAATTTGCATCCTGTTATTTGTTCAGAAAAGGAAGCTGTTCGCAAGGAAAAACTTGATAATTGTGTGGGTTGCCACATGCCGCGTTCGGGCACTATTGACATACCACATGTTACCACTACCGATCATTTTATTCGCGTCGTTCGCAAGTCTCCGAGTCGGGATTACAAATCCCAACTATCTGAGATTGCTGGAATAAAAGAATGGATGGGCATCAAGTGCATTAATAATCCCCATCCTTCAGACCCGACTATTGCCAAAGCTTATCTTAATTATTATGAAAAGTTCACCAAGATTCCTGCGGCATTAGACTCTGCAAAGAAATATCTGCCGGAGAAAAGCGATGGGGATTTCAGGAAGAATTTTGCATCCTTGATTCGATATTATTACATCAAAGAAGATTTTAAAACCATCATCGTTTTGGTAAATCGTTATGATTCCAACATTCCAAATGCGACCATTAGCTCATTAAACAATAAGTCGATTGATAATGATAACGCATGGACAAGTTATCGCATTGGCGAAGCTTTCCGCAATGAAGGCAATATTCAGAATGCTTATAAATATTTTGACAATGCCATCAGCCTTTCCCCATACAATCTTGATTTTTTGAATAAAAAAGGCGCGATGGCGATGCAGTTAAACAAGATTGCTGAAGCCAAACAAATATTCAATGACATCATCGCCCAAGACCCAGAATATGCTGCTGCATTAAACAATCTTGGCTTCATCTACCTTGCCGCCGAAAGCAACAGCAATAAGGCAAAAGAATTATATGATAAAGCCCTTGCTCTCGACCCTGATTATGAACAAGCTTTACTCAATAAAGCCGGTTGGTATGCCTACAATAATCAGCTTCCAAAAGCCAAACAAATCATTCAGCAAATCCTTCGCAAGCATCCTGATAATATCCAGGCTAAGGAGACCCTTGGAAAATTAGGGATATAAAAAAAGTCATTTTAACTTATATTCTTTCAAATTTTATATCTTAAATACGATTGATTTCATCTTAGAGTAAGAAAAAAATCGGGGATACTTTTGTTCATTTCAAATAATTTTTATATTTTTGCGCCCCCATAATAAAAAAGGGTTATTTAAAATAATAAAATAAGATGGTTAAAAATTATGAAACGGTTTTCATTCTTACCCCAGTTCTTACAGAAGAACAAATGAAAGATGCAGTAAAAAAATTCAGTAATTATATTACTGAACATGGTGGTGAGATTATTCATGAAGACCTTTGGGGACTAAAGAGAATGGCTTATCCTATTCAGAAAAAAGTTAATGGATTTTATACTCATTTTGAATTCAAATCTCCTTCTGATTTAATTGCAAAATTGGAGGTGGAATTCAAACGTGATGAACGGATTCTTAGATTTTTAACCGTAAGTTTAGATAAGCATGCTCTTGATTACAATGAAAGAAAAAGAAATGGCTTGATTGGAAAGAAAAAAGAAGAGAGATTAGCTGCTGAAGCCCTTTCTACAGCACCTGTAGTTGATGAAACCGAAGAAATAAATTAATATATAATGAGCACATTTAAGCCAACCGGCACACAGAAATTCGATCCTAAAGTAAAGTATATGACTCCTCAAACAATGGAGCCAATGAAAAAGAAGTACTGTCGCTTTAAAAAAAGCGGAATAAAATATATTGACTACAAAGACGAAAAGTTTTTGATGAGATTTGTCAATGAACAAGGTAAAGTATTGCCAAGAAGATTAACCGGCACATCTTTAAAATATCAAAGAAAAGTGGCAACAGCCGTGAAAAGAGCAAGACATTTGGCTTTACTTCCTTATGTTGCAGATTTATTAAAAACAAAATAAAAAATTATTGAAATGGAAATAATCTTAAAACAAAGTGTTCCCAATTTGGGCGAACCAGATGAATTAGTGAAAGTAAAACCGGGATATTTCCGTAATTACTTATTACCAAAAGGATTAGCTACCCTGGCTACTGAATCAAGTAAAAAAGTACTTGCCGAAGGTATCAGACAGAAGGCGCATAAACAAGGTAAATTAATAAAAGAAGCTCAGCAAATAGCCGATTCATTAAAAGATGTAGTTTTACAAATTGATGCTAAAGTTGGCGAAAATGGAAAGATATTTGGTTCTGTAAGTAATATCCAAGTAGCGGAGGCATTGAAGAAAAAGGGTTATGATATAGACAGGAAATTAATCACACTTCCTGAAGATCATATCAAGATGATCGGTACCTACATTGCAGAAATTGCCTTAAATAAGGAGGTGAAATTCCAATTGCATTTTGAAGTGGTAGGAGAATAATTTATTCTTAACAAGCATAGAAAAAAGGGTTAGCTCATCACTAACCCTTTTTTTATTGCCGATATTTTTATTCATCCTCCTTTTATTGCACCACCGCAAGGGCGAATGGTAGCATAAAAGGAGGGAAGAAATTAAAACCTAATAATGAAACCTGCACGAAATTATTATTATGGAGCTTTTGGTAACCTGATAAACCAACCGATGTTCATTGGTTATTCTTCTGCTCCAATATCCTTTTAGTTTGTGTTTTAAAGGTTCAGGTTTACCAGTACCTTTGAATGGGTCATTTCGGCACTCATCAATTAGTTTGACAATTTTTGTAAATGTTTTTTTATCCGTTTTCTCCCAATCCAAGAAATGTTCGAGGGCATCATTTTCAAATTCCACATCCCTCATTTTTTCAGATATTTATCAATATCCACTTTAGAGGTATTACCCTTTTTTACATTTTTTATTGCCTTAGAAAGATGTTTTCGATTGGCTTCGGTGGACAACAGATATTCCGTTGTATCCTGATCTTCTTGAATAATGATTGTTATGTTTTTACTTTTATAAATTGCTTTTATGCCTTCTATAAACGCTTCATCCAACTCGCTTGCTTTAACTTGAAATGATGTGTACATAATTTTATTTTTTAATTTGGCTGCAAAGATACGAATCCTTTTGGGCTTGATAATCAGCATTGTCCTTTTATTGCACCACCGCAAGGGCGGAATGGTGGCATAAAAGGAGCGAAGAAATATCCATCAAATTCTGATCATAAATTAATTTTGATACCTATATTTACACCCCAACTGCTGAATGAATAGGATTGTTTTGGATATTGAGAAAAAAATATTGGAGCACTATTGGATGTATTAATATTCGTCGTGGTAGTGGTAGTGCTTGATGATGTTGAAACATTATTTGTAAAGGTAAATTGTTTTTGTGAAGGTGTTAAGCTTGCCAATTCATCTATCCCATTCTCAACATATTTGGTAACCGTTCCACTGGTGGGAGACCATTGTTCACTGATTAATGAAAACTCTCCAAAGAGACTTATTTTATCTGTTAATTTATATTCAGAACCTATGGCAGCCGTAAATCCTAATGACATTCCGCCCGAAAGAGTTACACCATAACTATAGTTTGCTGCTCCTGATGTCGGTGGATTAATTGTTGTAATGCCGCCTGTAACATAGCTACTTGTCGTATCAACATTATAGGTTTCTATTTCAGTAAAAGTGATACTGCCGCCTAATCCTATTACCAACCCGACTTTTAGATAAGGCGTGAATACTTTTTGATCGGCATTTAATTTAAGAGTTGGCATGAGTCGAACTCTTCCGCTTGTGGTTAATGAAAATTTGTAGTCGTAATATTGATTGATATTAGTATAGAATGATTCAAAAGAATAATTATATGTATAAGAATCTAAATATGAATCCTGATGTTCGGTATTGATAGTAGCTCCCGGAATATAAAAAATTCCAAGCTCTGCACTTAAATGCTCATTTAGTTTATACCCGAAAGTCCCGCCGATATTCACCCCGTTTCCAAAACCACCGCGCACTTGGGTAATAGTTGTGGAAGGGTTGTCAGTATTCGTAGTGGAAGAATTGCCATTTGTATTGGTAGTTACCGAAGTAAAAACATCTGTGTAAGTACCATTGTATGTGTGATAAGATATGGGTCCGACGGCACTTATAGTATTCATTAAATCTTTGTTCGTACCTATTCCAAATCCAAGATTAAAATAAAATTGACCATAAGAATTGGTCATTGAAATAAATAGAATGGCTGTTACCATTAATACTTTAATGTTTATTAAATTTTTCATTTTAATATTTTATTATGCCCGAAACCGAAGGATTCCCGTTAGCGGCGACAAATCTATAAAATAATTCCCGAATCAACCACCCACCCATTCCACCCTTCCCAAAATGCCTCCTATATAATAGCTACCGTGTACCCACATCTTTTAAATTAAAAAAAGCAATAATGAATATTGAACAAGGAATTTTGAATATTGATTTAGAAGGTTAAATTTAGAAGAAAAGAAGTCAGCATACAACTATATTCATCGTTAACGAACTTCAATATTCAAAATTCCTTGTTCAATATTCATTATTCTTTTCTTCCTTTTTCCTTAATAAAAAGATGTGGGTACACGGTAGATATATAAGGAGTGCCGATTCCTTTCTTTCCCCTTCCAAAACCTTCTTTTTGCCTTTAAATCTGAATTTTTAATGCTGTCCCGAATGCATCGTAACATATACAACGGCTTCCGAACTGCTCACCGGAACGCACCGTAACATTTACAACGGCTTCCGAACTGCTCTCCGGAAGGCACCGTAACATGTACAATGGCTTCCGAACTGCTCTCCGGAAGGCACCGTAACGTGTACAATGGCTTCCGAACCGCTCTCCGGAAGGCACCGTAACATATGCAACGGCTTCCGAACTTTGTGTATAAACTTTAAAACTACTACTTAAGCAGAAGCCTTTGACCAGGAATCTGACGGCTTTTTCTGTCGTCATACTGATAAAACCAGACAGGTGAGAAGCTCCTGTATGGTTTCCTGCGCTTGCAAATTTTTCCTTTCTTAATTGGCTTTACTGGGAATTTTGTGGGTAAATGATTATAGCGGGATATTAACCAAAATTTAAAGGAATAAAATTTAACCACAGAGTACACAGATTAACACAGATTCTTGGCGACCAAAATCTGTGTTAATCTGTGTACTCTGTGGTTAAATTTTATCCTATTGAATCAATGTAAATTAAGCTTCCCACAAAATTCCCAGTAGAACCTTTTTGTTAAATGGTTTTTGGCTTATTGCCTGAATTTAAAACGGATAATAGGAAATCAAAAAAGGGGCAAAAGAATGACCAATGAATTACCGCCCCTTACTCATTTTATAGTTACCATCTTGTCTAAAAAAAGAACGACCCGATACTTTCGTATCGAGCCATTCATCAAAAACTAAACAAAAATTATACTTCAAAATCTATATCCAATCGTCATTACAAAAATGTTGTTTGTTGATTTGATAGTTGCTCCATCAACAGTTTCGCCTGTCAACGAATAGGGCTGGTAATATTGTTTTGCCACAGAATAAATATACCCGAAATCAAGAGATAGCCCCATGTCTTTCACGCCCAACCCGACGCTGTAATTAGTCATTGACAAATCGGCTCCATTCGGAGGGGTATATTGTGAAGAATAAGGACTTCCATAAAGAGCATATCCGGCGCGGAGGCTGATGCCGCTGAATCTCCATTCGGTGCCTACGCGAATGTTTGAGGCTGCGGTATATTTATTTTGAATGGTTTGATTCACTGTTCCAAAATCATTTGCATTATCATCTAATAAGGCTGACGAATAATCTACAAATTCATAATCTCCACTGATAACCCCGTGCTGCCCAAGAATAAATGCTATGCTCCCGATAACTCTCAAAGGAGTTGTAAGGTTGTAATCGAATGAGCCAGTAGCCGTGGGAGGTGTGATGATAACAGAACCATTTGCGCTGTCGAATGTTGATGAAATAGAAGCAGTATAATCATCATGCATGGAGTAGAATGTAGGCGTGTGAACAGCTAATCCAAGACGGATGAAATCATTGGCGCGATATATCATTCCCAATTTTAGATTAATGCCAGTACCGCTGGTATTCAAGGTTCGGTTCAACATAAAATTATTAAGCGAGGGAATAGTATCATTCCTGTTGGTTTCAGAATAAGTTGAATTTTCCTTATAGTTCAGGAAGTCAATTCCCACAGTTGCTCCGAAGTACAATTTATTGCCATAATTACCCCCTAATGAAATCACCATTTCGCCCATCGAACCTGTAGAATTTATATTCATTGTTTGCATTTCACCATGATTGGGCAGCACATGGGAATATTGGGAAGAATCAGAAGCCAGGGGATTAATCAAATACGATTGATAAGCAAGTCCGGCATCAAATGGAAATGCAGTTCCGTTTCCAAGATCACCTGGAGCAGAGCCACTGGCTTGCTGCACAAAGAAATCAAGCAGGGAGTTGTTGTTATTGATGCCTGTGAAAGTAATATTGGAATTAAAATTTGCGGTACGGTTATATCCGATACCGAAATCCCAGTTCTGCCAGCCATTCTCAGTAGCACCAAATACAGGATGATTCGAAACATAACCAATGTTGCTGATATTGAAATTATATTTAGAGGCATCCAAACTTGTTCCGAGATAATTCGAACTTGTTCTCATGTCAAGAATTGAAGGAGTGAATGTGAATTCGTTTCTCCTGTATAAACCAATACCGGCAGGATTCATGCTAAGGCAAGAGAAATCTCCCCCCAAAGCTCCAAAGGCATTACCCATCGCCATCGAACGCGCTGTTCCGCCTGGCATCCATTGCGAATAACGCAATGCATCTACATCTGTCTGTGCGGCTAATCGGAGGGAACATACCAATCCTATAGCCAATATTACTATTGTCTTTCTCATAATATATAAATTATATTTGTTTGGGAATATTGTTTTCTTAACGATGACCACCGCCACCGCCTGAATGACCGCCGCCGCTGCTTCCGCCAGAAGAATGGCTTCCACCTCCAGAACTTCCACCAGATGAATGTCCGCTACTCATGCTGCTGCCACCACTTCTCATCCCGCCACCGCCTCCGGAAGGAGCGAAACCGCGAGAATTAGAAGGAGCTGAACCATGTGATGAAGCATTCGAGCTGGAATAATGACTTCCATATCTACTGTTATAGCTTTGAGCATTTCTGCCACCTTGTGCAGAATTACTTGAATTCATTTGAGAACGATTTCCAGCATTAGAGTTTGGTCGTTGAGAATTGCCATAACTTCTGGAGGAATTATTTCCATTAGCAGATGCATTATTACGTTGCGATTGATTTGCAGAACGCAATGGAACGTTGGTTGCAGCGTTATTTCCTGCTCTTTGAGAATAGTTACCTGCAGGACTTGCACTTGTATGTGCTCTTGCACTTGCAACATTGGATTCATTTTTTACAGCAGATACTTTACTTGCAACTCTTTCATTGCTAGCCATTAAACCATTACTTTTTTCTGAACTACGACTCATATTGGAATATGAACCGTTGTTATACCTTTCTATTCCTTGGGTATAATTTGGAGATGCTCCATGAACAGAAGGTGCTTCTGTCCTGAACCTCCCGTTATTTGCATAAGAAGATCTTGGGGAATAATAACCTCCTCTGCCATATCCAAAACCACCATATCCGTATCCGTAGCCATAACCATACCCGCATCCATAACCTCCATAGCCCCATCCGAAACCATATCCGCATCCATATAATCCATAGCCACCATACCAGAAAGGATTATAATATCCAAATCCTATTCCAAGACCCCAGTATCCTCCCCAATAAATACCTGCACCGCAGTAATAAGGGTTGGTGTACCAAGGATCGTAATACCCACCACCATAACAAGGTTCATAATACCTTCTTAAATTGGCAGTATAACCATAATCATCCTCATCATAATAATTATTATTGTTATAGGTATTATTATTACCATTCTGGTCAATGCTCGGATTAGAAAAATCATTGTTATATTCACGTTTTCCTCCCGTAGTATCCATTCCACCACCACTTGAGGGCTGGGAATTATTATTTGAAACACCTCCTTGTTGTGCCGGTTGCGCACCCTTATTTGGGTCGTTCTTCGGGGAAAAATAAACCCCGTCATCATTGTTAGATGAGTTACTCTGACTGTTCGCATTGAAGGCTGTGAGGCCTATCATCAAGCAGATTCCGATAACACTTACACTTAATCTTTTTAATTTTTTCATTTTAATTTCCTCCTTTCGAGCTTTTAGATTTTCTAATTTCAATTTAGTTTAATCAACCTTTAAATTTCTATTTTTGCAGCGTTGCAAATTTACTAAGAATATTTTTCAAATATCGTACCAAAGTTTTAAAACGTTAAGTTAATACAGAATATTATGGCAAAAGATTTCCCAACAAGAGAAGAAAATTATTCTCAATGGTATCAGGATTTGGTTGTAAAAGCCGACCTCGCGGAGAATTCGGATGTGAAAGGCTGCATGGTTATTAAGCCTTATGGATACAGTATTTGGGAGAAGATGCAGGCGGCATTGGACAAGATGTTTAAGGAGACGGGGCACCAGAATGCTTATTTCCCTTTGTTTATTCCCAAGTCCTTCTTCAGCAAGGAGGCATCACATGTTGATGGTTTCGCGAAGGAATGTGCAGTTGTTACGCATTATCGGTTGAAGGCTTCTCCCGATGGCAAGGGGGTTATTGTGGATGAAACTGCGAAATTGGAGGAGGAGTTAATTGTTCGTCCTACATCAGAAACTATCATCTGGAATTCTTACCGCAATTGGATTCAATCATACCGCGATTTGCCGATTCTTATTAATCAGTGGGCGAATGTTGTGAGATGGGAAATGCGTACCCGATTATTTCTGCGCACTACCGAATTCCTCTGGCAGGAAGGGCATACAGCTCATGCCACCAAAGAAGAAGCTATCGAAGAAGCCGAAAGAATGCTGGATGTTTATACCGAATTCGCCCAAACGTTTATGGCATTGCCGGTGTTGCGTGGCACCAAGACTGCCAATGAAAGATTTGCCGGTGCATTGGAAACTTATTGTATCGAGGCATTGATGCAAGATGGCAAGGCTTTGCAGGCAGGGACTTCTCATTTCCTTGGGCAGAATTTTGCTAAAGCATTCGATGTAAAATATGCCACGAAAGAAGGTAAGCAGGAGTTTGTTTGGGCTACCTCATGGGGCGTTTCTACCCGATTGATGGGTGCTCTGGTGATGGCGCATTCTGATGATGATGGCTTGGTATTGCCTCCGAAGCTGGCTCCCATTCAAGTCGTCATTGTTCCGATTTATAAGAACGTAGAGCAATTAAATACCGTTTCTGAAACCGCCATTAAAATCAAAAAAGCCTTGGAAGCAAAGGGTATTTCTGTCAAATATGACAATCGTGATACACACAAACCTGGTTGGAAGTTTGCCGAGTACGAATTCAAAGGTGTGCCCGTGCGCATTGCCATTGGTCCTCGTGATATTGAGAATCAAACAGTGGAGGTTGCACGTCGTGATACCAAGGAAAAAGCCATTTATCAGATTACAGATATTGACCTCAAAATCCTTCATCTTTTAGATCAGATTCAGGATAATATTTACAAGAAAGCGGTGGACTTCCAGAACGCAAATACCTTCCGTGCGGATACTTACGAAGAATTCCAAGAGTTGATAGAAAAGGGCGGTTTTGTCCTTGCCCATTGGGATGGAACATCCGAAACCGAACTTAAAATCAAGGAAGATACCAAGGCTACCATCCGCTGCATTCCATTACATAATAAACTGGAAAACGGCAAGTGCATACTCACCGGAAAGCCTTCCACACAAAGGGTTGTCTTCGCCAAAGCATATTAAGGGTT